>NZ_LZKE01000127.1:0-29689 GCF_001672675.1 Mycobacterium sp. E2327 | reverse complement strand
CGGGTCGGCCCGCATCACCTTCACCGATTTGTCACGCGCCGACTGGCTTTGGCGGGTCCTGGGCGAGGCCGGGCACGTCGCGACGGTGTCCGCGCTCGCTTACGCGTCCGACGAGCCGCACACCATCGAGCTCGCCGGGGTCGATATCGTGCCCGGCTCGGTCGACCCGCTGCGGCGCCTCGCGATCGGGCATTGGCTGCGGCGGTGGTGGCCGGCCAGCCGCCTTGACGGCATCGCCGGCCTCGATCGCGCGCTGCTCGACGTCGAGGTCGCGCTGCTGACCTCCGGGGCGCAGGGCTTCTTCACCGACGACACCCTGGATTCCGACGTGGTGGGGCTGCTGGCACCGCACGCCGCCGCCCTGACCGCGCACCTGCGCGGCGGCGATCCGCGGATAGGCGATTTGGTGCGGGCCGGCGCCGGTCTCGCCGAAGAGGTCGGTGTAGACGACGACGGCTGGCCGGAACTGTATGAGGCGCTGGACGATCCGGGCGTGGAGCTCGACGCGCCGAGCGGGCACCGCGACGACTATGCGCTGGCCGCCGGCACGGACGCGGCTCCGCGCGGCGCCGTCCCGATCGCGCGGGGTGTCGCGTCCATCGGCTGGGGCGCGGTTCCGGCCGGCATCTTCGACGCGGGCGAGGACACCGTCGACTGGACCGTCCAGCTGGCCGACGCTGCCGTGGTCGCCGTCGTGCGGACGGCCGTCATCGGGCCCCACCCGGCCACCGGCATCGCGGTGCAACTGCGCTCCGGGGACGTCAGCGGCAGCGGCGCGCTGGATGCCCACGGCGGCGCAATCCTTCCACTGCTCGACGGCCGGCAACTCCCGATGACGGAAGCGGCGGCCTGGGACCACGATTGGTCGGCGACGGCGGTGATCGTCGGCGCCGAGCCGCCGGAGGCCCGCGAAACCCGGGAGCGGGTTCGCCGGTGGGCCAGGGCGCGGCTGGACCGGCCGCCGCGCGACGCCTTCCTGGCGGAGATCCTGGCCGGCGAATCCGACTATTGACCTTCTCGGCGGCCACCCGACTCCCTATGCTGAGCGAGTGCCAAACAACTATCGCGTCGTTCAGTGGAACACCGGAAACGTCGGCAAGAGCTCGCTGCAGTCGATCGCCGACAATCCCAACCTCGAACTGGTGGGTTGCTACGCCTGGTCACCGGACAAGGTCGGCCGCGACGCCGGCGAACTCGTCGGCATCCCGCCGCTGGGCGTCGCCGCCACCAACGACGTCGACGAGCTGCTCGCGCTGAAGCCCGACTGCGTCGTCTACAACCCCATGTGGATCAGCGTCGACGAGCTGGTCCGCATCCTGTCCGCGGGCGTCAACGTGGTGACGACGGCGTCGTTCATCACCGGAGCGAACCTCGGCGAGGGCCGCGACCGGATCGTCGACGCCTGCCAGAAGGGCGGCTCGACGATGTTCGGCTCCGGCGTCAGCCCGGGCTTCGCCGAGCTGTTGGCCATCGTCTCGGCGATGGTGTGCAACCGGATCGACAAGGTGTCCGTCATCGAGGCGGCCGACACCACGTTCTATGACTCGCCGGACACCGAGAGGCCGGTCGGCTTCGGTCAGCCGATCGACCACCCCGAGCTGGCGGACATGGCCCGCAAGGGTACGGCGATCTTCGGCGAGGCCGTGCGCCTGGTGGCCGACGCACTCGGCGTCGAGCTCGACGAGGTGCGTTGCGTGGCCGAATTCGCCCAGACCACAGCCGATCTCGAGATGGCGTCGTGGACGATACCGGCGGGATGCGTCGCGGGCGTCTACATCAGTTGGCAGGGCGTCGTCGGCGACAAGACGTTGATCGACCTCAACGTGCGGTGGCGCAAGGGACCGACGCTCGAGCCCGACTGGAAGATCGACCAGGACGGCTGGGTCATCCAAATCGACGGGCAGCCAACGGTGACAACCAAGGTCGGCTTCCTGCCGCCCCCTTACTTCCAGGCCGAGACCATCGCCGACTTCATGGCGCTCGGGCACATCATGACGGCGCTGCCGGCCATCAACGCGATTCCGGCGGTTGTCGCCGCCCCGCCGGGCATCGTCACGTACACCGATCTGCCGCTCACGCTCCCCAGGGGCTTCGCCAAGGTGTAACGGGCGAAAAGTCCACGCGTCATTTGGATTTGATCCGAACTCGCGAAAACGGCCACATTCGAACGGTCTGCTCGTATAGTCTGCTTCGTTCCGCTGCGGGGGCGGGCGCTGTGAGGTGGGCATAGCGCGCACCTCGCGCAGCTCCCTGCCCTGAAGGGACTGCGGCGATGAACTTTTCGATTTTTCCGCCAGAGATCAATTCCGCGCTCATATTCAACGGCGCTGGGTCCGGTCCCATGTTGGCCGCGGCGTCGGCCTGGGACGGGCTGGCCGCCGAGTTGGGGTCGGCGGCCGACTCGTTCTCCTCGGTGACCAACGGCCTGGCGGGCCAGGCCTGGCAGGGTCCGGCGTCGGCGGCGATGGTTGCCGCGGCAACCCCCTACAGCGGATGGTTGAGCGCCGCAGCGGCCCAGGCGCAAAACGCGGCCGCGCAGGCCAAGGCGGTGGCAAGCGCGTTCGAGTCCGCGTTGGCATCCACGGTGCATCCGGTGCTCGTCGCCGCCAACCGCAATCAGCTGGCGCAGTTGGTTCGCTCAAACCTGTTGGGCTTCAACGCCCCAGCGATCGCCGCCGTCGAGGGCCAATACGAACTCATGTGGGCGGCCGACGTGGCCGCGATGGTCGGCTATCACGGCGGGGCGTCCGCCGCGGCCGCGCAATTGGCGTCGCTGCCGCAGCTGCTGCAGAGCCTGCCCGCTGCGGCCACCCAGGCGGCCACGGTCGCCATCTCGGACAATCCCATGGTCGCCGCCGTCAGGTCGGCGTGCGACGGGTCGGTGTCCAAAGCGCGGACCCTCCGCCTGGCCGCGGCAAGCAAGGTTGACGGTAGCGTCCGCACGATCACGACCACCGTGGGCGCGGCCGCGGCCGCCCCCGGTTTCAATCTCGGCATCGGCAACATCGGCAGCAATAACCTGGGCTCCGGCAACACCGGCAACACCAACTTCGGCAACGGCAACATCGGCAACCAAAACCTGGGCAACGGCAACAACGGCAGCTTCAACTTCGGCAGCGGGAACGGCGCCGATGGCACAATCGCGTCCAACTTGAACCTGGGCAACGGAAACATCGGCAGCCAAAACCTGGGCAGCGGAAACGTCGGCAACCAAAATCTGGGCTCGGGCAACACCGGGAGTGGAAACTTCGGCTCAGGCAACAACGGCAGCGGTAACTTCGGTAGCGGCAACATCGGCAACCAGAACTACGGCAGCGGGAACGACGGTAACGCCAACTACGGGTTCGGCAACTTCGGCAGCAACAACATCGGCTTCGGCAACTCGGGCCCCGGCGGCGCGGGTAACGGCAACATCGGCGCCGGGAACACCGGGAACAACAACATCGGCTTCGGACTCACCGGCAACAACGAAATCGGCGTCGGGAACACCTATTTCAACACCGCAACCAATCAGTTCAACTTCGGCGGCCTGAACTCCGGCAGCGGCAACATCGGCCTGTTCAACTCGGGCACCAACAACGTCGGCTTCTTCAACTCCGGCAACGGAAACTTCGGCATCGGCAATTCGGGCCTCACCGACACCGGCCTCTTCAACTCCGGCAATGTCGACACCGGTCTCGCTAACTCGGGCGGCCTGGACATGGGCTTCGGAAATGCGGGACCGAACGCATTGTCGGGCGGCAACCTGGGCTTCTGGAACTCCGGGGTCAACAACATGGGTATGGCGAACGCTGGCAGCTTCAACTTCGGCATGGGGAACGCGGGCCTGGACAACATGGGCATGTTCAACTCCGGCGTCGGCAACACCGGCAACTTCAATGCCGGAACGGACAACACCGGCGACTTCAACGGTGGCGACTTCAACACCGGCTACGAGAACTCGGGGTTGGTCAACACCGGCATGTTCAATTCGGGAACCCTTAACACCGGCGTGGGCAGCGCGGCTGTGCAGTCGGTTGCCAATTCGGGCTTCGGCAACACCGGCACGGACAACTCGGGCTTCTTCAATACCGGCGGCGGGAGCTTGAGCTCGGGCTTCTTCAACACGAATTCGAGCGGCTTCACCACGGGCTTCATGAACACGGGCAGCGGCGACGGCGACGTGGGCTTCTTCAACTCGGGGACCAGCCCCTCGATCGGCATACTGAACTCGGGTGGCGGCTTCGACGTCGGCCTCTTCAATTCGGGCCTGGGCGATTTCAACGTCGGCATCGGGAACTCAGGCGGCGGCGGCTTCAACACCGGCTTCTTCAACACCGGCGCCTTCAGCTCGGGCCTGGCGAACATGGGCGCCGCATTCCTGAGCTCCGGCGCCTTCAACACGGCGCCGAACCAGTCGGGCTTCTTCGGGTTCTAAGGAGTTATCGCCCGCCGGACGCCACGGCCGCCCGACGGCGGTCGGACTTGTACGCCGCGCCGAGCCGCGGCACCTCGAGCGGGCCCTGATGGCGGGCGGCCTCGATGGCGTTGCGCAGCGGACTGGCCAGTCCCGCAAACGATCCCATGTCGAAGAGCAACGGGGTCAGCAGCCGGTTGTGCACGAACCCGAAGGCGCTGCCGGAGTCCGGGTCGGCCCAGCCGAGGGTCCCGCCCAGACCCACGTGACCGAAACCTTTCAGCAGGCCGGGCACCGGCGACTCGTGGTAGCCCAGGTGAAATGGCATGGGCACCACCATGTTTGCGTCGGGCCACTTGCGTTGCGGTTGCCCCGCCAGGCCACGCGCCAACTCCTCGGACAGATATTTCTTGCCGTCGATCTTGCCGTCGTTGGCCAGCGCGGCATACATCTTGGCCAGGCCGCGGCCGGTCACCACGCCGTTGGCCGCCGGCACCTCGCCGTCCAGGAACTCGGTGTCCCCCTTGATCAGGGAGATGACGCCGGGAAAGTACATCGCCCCCAGAGCGCCGGAGAACGGCAGGCCCGCCAGTTTCGGTGCGATGAAGTTGAACACCGGGGCACGCAGCCGTCCCTGCGGGATCAGGATCTGGGCCGCCTTCGTCGGCGACCCTTCGGGCGGGCGGCCGAGGTGCAGGCCGTCGGTGTTGAGCGGGCGCGCGATTTCCTGGCGGATCAGCTCCCGCATGCCCTTGCCCGTCACCGCGCGGGCCAGGCCGGAGAGCAGCCATCCGTAGGTCAGGGCGTGGTACGCCTGCACACCGCGCAGATGATCGACGGGCGCGGCGGCCAGGCGCTCCTCCATGAGCGCGTGGTCCATCAGCTCGGTCTTGGTGACACCCCGCAGGTGCGACAACCCCGACCGATGCCGCAACACGTCGCGGACCGTGATGTCGGCCTTGCCGTTGGCCGCGAATTCGGGCCAGTACTCGGCGACCGGGTCGTCATAGGACAACAGGCCGCGGTCGGCCAGCCGGTGGATCACGGTCGACGCGACGCCCTTGGTCGCCGAGAACACCATCGCGCCCGTGTCGGCGGTCCAGCGTTCCGTGCCCGCCCGGTCCGACCACCCCGTCCAGACGTCGACGACGGGCACACCGTCGATGTAGACGGCCAGCGCCCCGCCGCCGAAACGGCGGCCGAAGAACAACCGGGCGAAGATCCCGATGACATTGGCGAAATGAGGGTCGGCGGCGCCGGACACACCGCGGGGCAAGCCGTCGTCGGTCACCAGCAGGGTCGATCCCCTGCGCGATGCCATCACGGGATCAAGCTATCAGCCGGCAAACGCGCTGAACACAGCTCATTCCGGGGGTCGGGAGGTGGGGTCGCCGGGCGGTTGGTCGGGGGGCGGGGCGTTCAACCACTTCCTGAGCCGAAACAGCTGATTGACCACCATGCCGATGCCCAACAACATCAGCACGGCCACAATCGCCACCACCACCGCGGTGCCCACGATGTCCATCATGACAGGCGCGGCGACCTGCGGTTTCGAGATGGCCCGCCGCTGGGTAGCCACCAGCACATGAGTGGAACAGACAAGGCGAAGAACAAGATCGAAGATCTCGGCGGCCGGGCCAAGGAAGCCATCGGCAAGGCCACCGGAGATCACGACACCAAAAACGAAGGCCGGGCCGATCAGGCGAAGTCCAGCCTGAAGGACGCCGGCGAAAAGGTGAAGGACGCCTTCAAGAAGTAGTTCATCGTTCGACCCAGCGGGTCTGCCGACGGATGGGCGGCCCGCTGGGTTAATTCGCGCCAGGCTGGCAATCCAGAGCGGACCTGGCGTCGAATAACAGGCAAGAGAAACCGACAATGCGAAGGTCCACCAACATGCGCCGATTCACGACATCCATGGGAGTCGCGGCCGCGTCGGCCGTCTTCGCACTGTTGGGAGCTCCCGCGCCCGGCGCGTCCGCCGATCCGTGTCCCGACGTCGAGGTGGTGTTCGCCCGCGGTTCCGGCGAACCGCCCGGCGTCGGCGGCGTCGGCGGGTCATTCGTCGACGCGTTGCGCGGGCAGATCGGCGGCCGAACGCTCGGGGTGTACCCGGTGAATTACCCCGCCAGCACCGATTTTTCGAACAGCGACTTTCCGCTGACCGTAATCGACGGCATCCGTGACGCGGGTTCGCATATCGAGTCGATGGCGGCGAACTGCCCGAAGACCCGCGAGGTCCTCGGCGGCTACTCCCAGGGCGCGGCCGTAGCCGGTTTCGTCACGTCGGCGGCCGTACCGCCGGGCGTACCGGCGTCGGCGGTGCCCAAGCCCATGCCGCCGGATGTCGCCAACCATGTCGCCGCCGTCACGCTGTTCGGGACACCGTCGGGTCCGTGGCTGCAAAAGTACGGCGCCCCCGTGATCGCCATCGGCCCGCTGTACCAGCCCAAGACCCTGGAGCTGTGCGCGCCGGGCGACGGGATCTGCGGTGACGGCAACGACGCCTTCGCGCACGTGTCGTATTCGGTGAACGGGATGACGGGCCAAGCGGCCACCTACGCCGCGAGTCACCTGTAGCCCCGTGCAGAATCGCAGCATGCATGTTCTGGTCACGGGCGGCACGGGATTCGTCGGCGGTTGGACCGCCAAGGCCATCGCGGACGCCGGGCACACCATCCGTTTCCTGGTGCGAAAACCCGAGCGACTGAAGACGTCCGTCGCCAAGTTGGGTGTCGACGTGTCGGACTACGCCGTCGGGGACATCACCGATCGCGTCTCGGTGCGGGAAGCGCTGCGCGGGTGCGACGCCGTCGTGCACAGCGCCGCCCTGGTGGCCACCGACCCGCGCCAGACCCAAGAGATGCTGACGACGAACATGCAGGGCGCGCAGAACGTCCTCGGCCAGTCCGTCGAGCTGGGGCTGGACCCGATCGTTCACGTGTCGAGCTTCACGGCGCTGTTTCATCCGGGCCTGGAGACACTCACGGCCGACCTACCGGTCGTCGGTGGAGCGGACGGGTACGGAACGTCCAAGGCGCAGGTGGAGATCTATGCGCGCGGACTGCAGGACGCGGGCGCGCCGGTCAACATCACCTATCCCGGGATGGTCCTCGGCCCCCCGGCCGGCGATCAGTTCGGCGAGGCCGGCGAGGGCGTCAAGGCCGCGGTGCAGATGCACGCGATTCCGGGACGCAGCGCGGCGTGGTTGGTCGTCGACGTCCGCGATCTGGCCGCGCTGCACGCCGCGCTCTTGGAGCCGGGGCGCGGGCCGCGCCGCTACACCGCTGGCGGACATCGAGTCCCGGTGGCCGAGCTCGCGTCCATGCTCGGCCAGATCGCCGGGACCCCCATGGTCGCGGTTCCCATCCCGGACGCCGCGCTGCGGGTGGCCGGGGCGGTCATGGATCGGGCGGGCCGGTTTCTGCCCTTCGAGACGCCCATCACGTCGGCGGGGATGCAGTACTACACGCAGATGCCGGCGTCGGACGACTCGCCCAGCGAGCGAGAACTCGGCATCACCTATCGGGACCCGCGCGACACCGTGGCCGACACGTTCGAGGCCCTGCGCGGCAGCTGACCCGCGTCGCTCAACGCGCCGAGACTGTAAATCTGCAGGCAAAGCGCGAGTAGGGGCCTGCAGAATTACCGGCTCGACGAGACGGGCTCAAATCCGCGCCGGTGTAGGAGGATCAAAGAATGAAGAGCGTCACGTGCACCAACGCCAAGCTCGAAGTCGTCGACCAGCCCACCCCGGTGCCGGGCAAGGGCCAGTTGCTGATCGAGGTGCTGCGGTGCGGCATCTGCGGATCCGACCTGCATGCGCGCCACCACTGCGACGAACTCGCCGACGTCATGGCCGAATCCGGCTATGACGCGTTCATGCGATCGGACCAGCACGTCGTGTTCGGCCACGAATTCTGCGGCGAGGTCCTCGATTACGGCCCCGGCACCCGAAAGGCCCCGCGGACCGGCACCCGGGTCGTCGCCTTGCCGTTGCTGCGCCGCGGCAAGGAGGTGCACGGGATCGGGCTGTCGACGATGGCGCCGGGCGCCTATGCCGAGCAGCTCCTCGTCGAGCAGTCGCTGACGTTGCCCGTCCCCAGCGGGCTGGCGCCCGAGGTGGCCGCCCTGACCGAACCCATGGCCGTCGGCTGGCACGCGGTGCGGCGCGGCGAGGTCGGCAAGGGTGACGTCGCGATCGTGATCGGCTGCGGGCCAATCGGTCTCGCGGTGATCTGCATGCTCAAGGCGCACGGCGTGCGCACCGTGATCGCCAGCGACTTCTCGTCGGGCCGGCGCGCGCTGGCGACCGCCTGCGGCGCCGACATCGTCGTCGATCCCGCCCAGGACTCGCCCTACGCGACCGACGCGAGCAGCAAGCACCTGCAAGGCATCCTCGAGGCGTTCGATCTGGCGGTCGGCACCATCGAAAAGCTGCAACGCCTGCGGCTGCCCTGGTGGCACTTTTGGCGCGCCGCCGAGGCCGCCGGCGCCGCAACGCCGAAACACCCCGTCATCTTCGAATGTGTCGGCGTCCCAGGCATTATCGACGGCATCATCGCGGGCGCCCCGCTGTTCTCGCGCGTCGTCGTGGTCGGCGTCTGCATGGGTTCGGACCACATCCGCCCGGCGATGGCGATCAACAAGGAGACCGACCTTCGGTTCGTGCTGGGCTACACCCCGCTGGAATTCCGCGACACGCTGCACATGCTCGCCGACGGCAAGGTCAACGTCGCCCCGCTGATCACCGGGACGGTCGGGCTGCCCGGGGTCGAAGCCGCGTTCGACGCGCTCGGCGATCCGGAGGCGCACGCGAAGATCCTCATCGACCCCAAGAGCGACGCCGCGACCCCGGTTGGCGCATAACGGTTTCCGGCGGAAATGATTTCACCAGCAATCACATCCGACCCATGGGCCCCTGGCGGAGCGGCCACCTGTCGTGCCCGCCTCCGAGCGACAAAATCCCTCGGGCGCCCGATTGTCGCTGAGGCGGGCACATGGTCGACCCCCAATCTGGGGGACTCATGTGAGGTGTTGTCGTTGCCGCGACGGACCGTCTAGGACGCCGGCTCTATCTCCAGCCCGACGTGCACCTTGTCGATCCCGCCGCGCACGATCGAGTGCGCATAGAACCACCAGGCGTGATACCAGTACCGCTTGAGCACGGCGTTGTAGACGCGCCGCGTCTCGGACTTCGGCAGGACCCGGGCAACCCCCTCGACCGCCTCGCCCTTCGGCTTTCCCAACGCCGTGCTGCGCGCGAGCGTCACCCGGGGCGTGTTGCGGATCCGCCTGACCTTCCACGACCCGTCGTCGGTGATGACGAGCAGCTTGCCGCCCTCGGGAACGCCCCAGATCGCGGTCGGCTTGGGGCGGCCGTCCTTGGTGAAGGTGGTCAGGAGCAGGTACTTGGACTTGATCACGTCCTGGAAGCTGGGAGCCACACTTCATCCTTATCAGGTGTTGCGGCCGCCGTTGACGCCGAGTATCTGCCCGGTGATGTAGCCGGCCTCCTCGGACACGAAAAACGCGCACGCCGCCGCGATGTCCTCGGGCCTGCCCACCCGGCGCACCGGGGTGCGCGCGATGTGGTCCTCGACGGTGCCGCCGAGCAGCTGCCGTCGCTCGGCGCTGCGCAGCATCGGGGTGTCGACGAACCCCGGCGGCACCGCGTTGACGGTGATCCCGCTCGGACCGTATTCGAGGGCGAGCGACTTGGTCAGGCCGTTGACCGCGGACTTCGCCGCCACATAGTGGGCCATGAAGGGCTGGCCGGAATGGGTGCTCGACGAGGAGATGTTGACGATGCGCCCCCAGACCGCCTCGATCATGTCGGGAAGCACGGCCTGAATGGTGTGGAACACCCCGTTCAGGTTGACGTCGATCACCTTCGACCACGCCTCGAAGGACATGTCCAGGAATTTATTGAAGCCCTCCACGCCGGCCGCGTTGACCAAGACCAGGATCGGGCCGAGCGCCTCGCGGATGGCCGCAACCGCCGCGTCGACCTGTGCGCGGTCGGTGACGTCGGCGACGTAACCGAACCCGTCGTCGGTGGGCGACAGATCGATGACCGCCACCCGGAATCCGTCGCTGCGCAACTGCTCCGCGACCGCGCGGCCGATCCCGGACGCACCGCCGGTGACCACCGCCGTCTTCACCCGCGCCCACCCGCCTTTCTGAGCGATCGCCCAGCACGTGGGCTCGACATTGCCTATCACCCTTTTGCCAGGTCGGTCAAGGCGCCCGACACTCCCCACGGCGACCGGTTGATTTTTGGCGATCGCCCAATTTAGGGTCGGTGATGGCCAGGGACTCGACAACTCGGGACATGCTGATCGACGCGACGAGCCGGATCATGGTCGACGAGGGCTACGCCGCGGCCACGTCGCGGCGGGTCGCGGCCGAGGCCGGCGTCAAACCGGCCTTGGTGCACTACTACTTCCCCACGATGGACGAGTTGTACCTCGACGTGTTCCGGCGCGGGGCCGCCGCCTACCTGGCACGGCAGAGCGAGGCGCTGGCCTCCGACCGGCCGCTGCACGCCTTCTGGCAGACGCTCATCGAACCCAAGGACGCGCGGCTGCTATTGGAGTTCATGGGACTTGCCAACCATCGCAAGGAGATCCGGGCGGAGATCTCCGCCTGGCAGGAGCGGTGGCGCGAGCAGCAGATCACCGCGCTGAACTTCGTCGTCCGCGAACACGGCCTTGACACAAGCGAATTCCCACCGGCGGGCATCGCGGTCGTCATCGCCGCGATCGGGCGCACCCTGATCCTCGAGCAGACGCTCGGCACCAAAGGCGGCCACGACGAGGCCGTCCAGCTGGTGAACCGGTTCCTGGATCGGTTCGAGATGCCGACCCCGAAGAAGCCGCGCGGCTGACCTACGGGAGCACCACCCGCAGGCGCTCCCAGCCGCGCACCGTCGACGTCGACGCCAATTGCGCTGTGTCGTAGTCGATGTCCCACTCCGGCCACCGGTTAAGGATCTCGTCCAGCGCCACGCGGCCCTCAAGGCGCGCCAGGTTCGCCCCGAGGCAATAGTGCACGCCCTTACCGAAGGTGATGTGAGAGATGTTGTCGCGGCGGATGTTGAACGTGTCGGGATCGTCATAGCGGCGGTGATCGCGGTTGGCGGCGCCGAACAGCAGCAGCATGGCGCTGCCGGCCGGAACGGTCCGGCCGTAGCACTCGAAATCCTTTGTCATCCAACGCGCGACGTGGGGCCCGGTGGGCTCAAACCGCAGCGTCTCGTCGACGGTCCGGGTCAACAGTGACCGATCCCGATAGACCTCGCGGCGTTGGTCGGGGTGCTCGGCCAATACCTTGGCCAGCCAGCCGATCAGCCGTCCGGTGGTCTCGTTGCCCGCGCCGGCGACCACCTGGGTGTAATGCAGCACCTCCTTGCGGGTCAGCTTGCGATGCACCCCGTGCTCGTCGTCGAACTCCACGTTGAGCAGCACCGTCATCAGGTCGTCCGACGGGTTCTTCGATCGCCATTCGACATAGTCGGCGTAGATCCGCCCGTCGGCGATCGAGTCGGCGTCGGCGACCTTCATCGGAGTGCCCGGCTTGGTGCGCAGGTTGGCGTCGTTGGCGTCACGCACCGAAACCTGTTCGGACTCAGGGATTCCCAGAAGCATGCCGATCACCCGCATCGGCATCATCGAGGCGAGCTCGGCGATGATGTCGAATCCCCCGGAGCCGACGAGCGGGTCCAGGCACCGCACGCAGTACCGCCGGATCTGGTCTTCGAGCTCGGCCATCCGGCGCGGGGTGAACACGCGCGACATCAGGCCGCGCAGCCTGGTGTGTTCGGGCGGATCCTGGAACATCATGACGCCGCCCGGCATGTCGAATTTCGACTGGATCAGCTCCAGGATGTCGCTTCTCCTGTTGGAGAAGGTCTCCCAGTTCGCCAGGGCCCGTTCGACGTCGGAATGCCTTGATATCGCCCAGAAGTCGTACCGCTCATTGTAGTAGAGCGGCGCCTCTTCGCGCAGCCGCGCATAGGTGGGGTACGGGTCTGCGATGATCCCGGTGTCGTAGGGGTCGTAATAGACGTCGGTGTCGTTGGTGACGGTCATCGATGCATCCTTACTTCAGGCAGCTGCCGGCATCCACCGGGAGCGCGACGCCGGTGATGTAACGCGCTTCGTCGGAGGCCAGGAACAGCACGGCGTTGGTGATGTCTTCCGGGGTCACCCACGGGATGGGCAGGTAGTGGAAGCTCTGGCACACCGGCGCCAGGTCGTCGGGTCCCGGGTTTTCCAGCTCCGGCCGGAAAGCGCGGTAGGTGGCCTCGTTCATCAGCAGCGGCGAATTCACGTGCGTCGGGAGCACGGCGTTGACCCTGACCATGTGCTGGCCCAATTCGACTGCGAACGAACGCATCAGCCCGATCACACCATGCTTGGCCGCGACGTAATGACCCATGTGCGAATACGCCTTGTTACCGGCCACCGACGATGTGAGAACGATGGAGCCGCCGCGCCCGCCCTCGAGAATGTGCGGAACGCCGGCCTTCACCGTCTTCCACACCCCGCTGAGGTTGACGTCGATCATCTCCTGCCACAGCGCCTCGTCGGTCTTGTGCAGCTTTCCCGCCGTCGTGCCGATGCCGGCGTTGGCGACGATGACGTCCAGGCCCCCCAGCTGTTCGACCCCGCCGTCGACGGCGGCCCGCAGCGCGTCGAAATCGCGGACGTCGACCACGGCGGTGACGATGCGGCCGCCGGCGTCCTTCACCAAGCCTGCGGTCTCGTCGAGGTCTTCGGGCGTCGCGCCGTCGGCCGGTGACGCCTCGAACTTGCGGCAGATGTCGACGGCGATGATGTCGGCGCCCTCCCGCGCGAGCCGGACCGCGTGACTGCGGCCCTGTCCACGTGCGGCGCCGGTCACGAACGCGACCTTGCCCTCCATCCGGCCCATTGCCACCTCGATCCCGATAATTGGGCGATCGCCCAAATTCGGGCGCACGCCATGTCTAGCAGCACCGGGAGGGGATCGTCAAGAGCGCAGGGCGGTGTCGATCAGCGTGGCCGCGGCGGCGCGGGCGTGGGAGACGGGCGCGGTGTCGTTCAGCGAGGTGGCCATCGCGGTGGCGCCCTCGAACAGCACGGCCAGCTGCTGGCCGAGCAGGTGAGGGTCGGCGGCACCCGCCTGCTGCGCGACCGCGACGAGGCGGCGGGTGAATGCCTGCTTGTGTGCACGCACGATCTCGTCCGTGCTCGGCAGAGATCCGGCGGATTCGACGGCCGCGTTGTGAAAAGGACAGCCGCGCAATACTTCCCGGGGCGACATTTCGAAGATCGCCAGGAGACGCTCCCGCGGGGAGATGGTGGTGTCTTCCAGCCGCCGCTCATTGGGCGAGCCGCCGCGGGCCTCGTAGCCGCGCAGGTAGTTGTCCACGAGGTCGTTCTTGCTGGCGAAGTGCTGATAGAGCGTGCGCTTCGAGACGTTGGCCTCTTGGGCGATGAGTTCGACGCCGGTCGCATGAATCCCGTTGCGATAGAAGAGCCGCTCCGCGGCGCGTTCGATGCGCTCGCGGGCCCCACGCCCGCCGCCTGCAGAAGAGCGCATTGTGGCCTCATTCACACCCCGATTGTACACCGAGCGGTTTACAAAGCTCTGAACCTAGGCTACCTTCAACCGGATAAGTAAACCGATCAGTTTCCGAGGGCGGGTGCATGACGACATCGCAGCAAACGCGCACCGAACAGTCGCGTGTGGTCACCTGGCATGATCCGATCGCCACGCAGGCCGCGGCCGCGTCGATGTCCGGCCTCGCGTATTGGCGAGCGGTCGCCGACGAACACCTGCCACCACCGCCGATCGGCGAACTCATGCGGATGCGGGTCGTCGATGTCGACAACGGGCGAATCGCCTTCAGCTGCACTCCCGACGGGTCGATGTACAACCCGCTCGGGATGGTGCACGGCGGAGCCGTGTGCACGCTGCTGGACACTGTGACCGCCTGCGCGCTGCACACCACCCTGCCCGAAGGCGTCGGCTACACCTCGGTCGAAATCAAGGTCAACTACCTCAAGGCCGTCACCGCGGCCAGCGGCACGATGACCGCCGTCGGCACCGTCGTCAAGGCGGGCTCGCGGATCGGGTTCGCCGAAGGCGAGGTCACCGACGGATCGGGAAACCTGGTCGCCACCGCGAGCAGCACCCTGCTGATCTTCGAAATGCCCAGTCACTGAAAGGATTCCGCTATGTCATCCGTTCTCATCACCGGCGCGAATCGCGGCATCGGCCGTGCCATCGCCACCGAGTTCGCCCGCCGCGGGCACCGGGTGGTGGCCACAGCACGCGATCCACAGACGCTGGCCGATCTCCACGTCAGCGAGCGACTGGCCCTCGACGTCACCGACGACGCCAGCGTGGCCGCGGCCATCGCGGCCGCCGGTGACATCGACATTCTCATCGCCAATGCCGGGGTCATCTTCTATGCCGCCGTGGAGGCCACGCCGCTTGCGGAGCTGCAGCGGCTGCTCAACCTCAACACGGTCGGCGCGATCCGCGTCGCACAGGCGGTCCTGCCGCAGATGCGCGCCCGCGGCGACGGGAAACTGATGTTCATGTCGAGCATCCTCGGCCGCGTGGTGCTGCCGCCCAGCGCGGCGTACGCGTCGACGAAGTGGGCGTTGGAGGCCTTGGTCGAGGCGCTCGCCATCGAGGTAGCGCCGTTCGGGGTGCAGGCCGCCCTGCTCGAACCCGGTGCTGTGAGCTCTGGCGCGCTCGACGATGTGACCACCTACACGCTGCCGGACGACCCCTACGCAGCGATGCTGGCGGGCGGCGGCCCGCGCGCCGGGATCATCACACCGGAGCAAGTCGCCGCCGAGGTGGTCGACGCCGCCGAGAAACCGCAGCTTCCGCTGCGAATTCCGATCGGGGACGCCGCGCGGGCGCTGTTGGCCGCCCGTCATGATGCGCCGGACGACGTTCCGTTCGTTCCGTCGGATTACTTCGCCTGAATGGGCCGGATGAGGCGGTCCGCCGTACCGAATCCGTGAAGATTGATCACCCGCGTGTGAAAGGTTCGTTAAGAACGCGGCGGACCCCGCCGCACGCCTGCACCGTGGAAGCATGACGCTGTCCGAGCTGCTTTCGTCGCAGCGGCGTGAGGTGAGACCGCACCTCGACCGCGCGATCTGGCCGCTGAGCAGCTCCGTCGACGAAATGGGCCGGTTGTGCATCGGCGGGGTGGCCGCCACCGACCTCGCCGCCGAGTTCGGCACCCCCGCCTACGTGGTCGATGAAGAAGACTTCCGCGCCCGAATCCGGGGCTATCGCGCGGCGCTGCCCGGCGTCGAGCTGCTCTACGCGGGCAGGGCCCTGCTCAGCGCGGCCGTCGCGGGGTGGGCCGCCGAGGAAGGCGCGGGCGTGGAGGTCTGCTCGGGCGGCGAGCTGGCCACCGCCCTGACCGGCGAGGTGCCGCCGTCGAACATCGTGCTCAACGGCACCGCGAAGAGCGCGGGCGAGCTCGACGACGCCGTCGCCGCGGGGGTGGGGCGAATCGTGATCGACACCCCGAACGAGATCGCGCTGCTGGCCGGGCGGGTGCGCCGTCGTCAGCGCGTGCTGCTGCGAGTGATTCCCGACGTCGAAGGCGGCGACCAGACATTCGGCTTCGCCCTGGCGGGCGGCCAGGCGCTCGGCGCGGTCAAGCGCCTCCTGGGCGAGCCGTGGCTTGACCTGGTCGGGCTGCACTGCCAATTGGGCTCGCAGCTCGCCGAGGTCGGGCTGTACGGCGAGGCGATCCGCCAGATGCTGGCCCTGATGGCCGAGGTCCGCGATCGCCATCAGGTGGTGCTGACCGAGCTCAGCCTCGGGGGCGGACACGCGGTCCCCTACCGGAACGGCGATCCCGAGCTCGACCCGGGGGCATTCGGCGCGGCCGTCGACGCCGCGCTCCAATCCGATTGTGCGCGGCACGATTACCCGCGGCCGCGGATCGTGGCCGGGCCGGGCCGGGCGATCGCGGCCCGCGCCGGGATCACGCTGTACCGGGTGGTCGCCGTCAAGCGCCGGCCAGACGGACACACGGTCGTCGCGGTCGACGGCGGCATGAGCGATAACCCACGGATGGCGCCCGCCGGCGCGAAATACACCGTGGCCCTGGCCAACCGGGCCGCGACGGCGGACGGCGCGCCGGTCACGGTGGTGGGCCGGCACTGCGAGGCCGGCGACGAGATCGCCCGCGACGTCGAGCTGCCCGCCGACATCCACCCCGGCGACCTGCTGGCGGTGGCCTGCACCGGCGCCTACCACTACTCGATGGGATCGAGCTGCAGCGTCGTCGGACGCCCACCGCTGGTCGCGGTCGCCGGGGGCGAGGCGCGCGAGTTGGTGCGCCGCGAAACCATCGCGGACCTGCTCGCCCGCGACCGTGGTTGGTCGGGCCGTTCGGATCAGGGCGGACGGCGATGTCCGGCATAGCGATTCGCCGGACGCTGTCCGGTGCCGCATCCGTCCGCATCACGGCGACCTACGCCGTCGTCCTCGTCGCGGTATCGCTCTTGTTGACCGCACTCGGCCCGCACGCCCGCGAGGTCGCGGTGAGCCGCATGAGCACCAACCTGCACAACCTGGCCCACGGCCGCCTGACCACGTTGGTCGGCAGCGCGTTCGTCGACGACGGCGGCGATATCTGCGCCTGCCTGCCGGCGCTGGTCTGCCTGCTGGCCCTGGGCGAATTGATTTGGCGTGGTAGAGGTTTGGTCATCACCTTCGCGGTCGGCCACGTCGGTGCCACGCTGATCGTGGCCGCCGGGCTGGTCGTCGCACTCAAGGTGGGCTGGCTGCCGTTCTCGGTCGCGCGGGCGAGCGACGTGGGGGTCAGCTACGGCGCGGTGTGCGTGCTGGGCGCGCTGACGGCGTCCATACCGTCGCGCTGGCGGTCCGCGTGGGTCGGCTGGTGGCTGGGAATCGCGTTGATGGCCGCCTCGGGGGCGGACTTCACCGCGGTCGGCCACGTCGTCGCGCTGCTGCTCGGCATCGGTCTGTCCTACCGGCTGCCGTCGACGGCCGACTGGACGCCCATACGGGTCGCATTGCTAAGCGGCGGTTCCGCTTTCGGCTATTTCATGCTGTCCGGGTCATCGCCGGTGACAACGGTCGCCGGTTTGGCGGGGATACTGGTCGCGCTTCTCACCGCCCGGGTATCGCGGCCGCGCAGCGAGGCCCCGCCGCCGGAATTCGTTCGGCAACCCGTGCGAGCTTAGGCGCCTGCCTCAGGCTACGAGAGCCCGTTCAGCCCGTTCAGCCCAAAGAGCAATCCGCCGGTTCCGCCCTGACCGCCGCCGCCCGTGGTAAACCCGGACCCGCCGTTACCGCCGTTTCCACCGTCTCCGTTCAGGACGGCGTTGCCGCCCTTGCCGCCGTTACCGCCTGGATTGTAGGAGCTGCCGCCGTCGCCACCGACGCCGCCGTCACCGTAGAGGAGGCCGCCGTTGCCGCCGCCCCCGCCGTTGCCCCCGGCGCCAAAACCGAACCCTCCGACGCCGCCGGCGCCACCAGCGCCGGCCAGCACGCCGCCCGACCCTCCCGATCCACCGGCCCCGCCGACCCCGCTCAGCCCGTTACCACCGGTGCCACCCATCCCGCCGGCGCCGCCGGAACCGAAGAGTAGGCCGCCGCTGCCGCCGCTGCCGCCGTCGCCGCCGTTCCCGGGGTTGCCGGCGCCGGTGCCACCAATGCCGCCGCCGCCACCCGAGCCGACAAGAAGGCCTCCGTGGCCGCCGACGCCGCCAGCCCCCCCGGTGCCGGAAAGGGCGAAGCCGCCTGCGCCGCCTATGCCGCCGGTGCCGAACACGCCGCCGGCGCCACCAGCGCCGCCCGTCCCGCCCTGGCCGCCGCCGAGCTGTGACAGCCCGCCGGCGCCGCCGGCGCCGCCCGTGCCGAAGAGCCCGGCAGCCCCACCGGCGCCGCCCGTCCCGCCGTTGCCCAGCCCGTCGTTCCCGCCGGCGCCGCCCGTACCGCCGTGGCCGAACACCAGCCCGCCGGCCCCGCCGTTACCGCCGGCGGTCGCTCCGCCGGCCGCGCCGGCCCCACCGGGGCCGCCGTTGCCCAACAGCCCGGCAGCCCCTCCGTTACCGCCGTTATGACCTGTCCCGCCCGATCCGCCGGCCCCGCCATTGCCGTATAACCATCCGCCGGCGCCACCGGGCAGCCCGCTGCCCGGAGCCGCGTTGGCGCCGTTGCCGATCAGCGGGCGGCCGGTCAGCGCCAGGAAGGGCTCGTTGACCAGGGTGAGGACGTCCTGCTCTATCGTCTGCGCCGGACTGGCCGCAAATGCCGCAACATTGGCGGCGTCCGCACTGGCATACGATCCCGCGCCCGCCGTTAGTGCCCGCACGAAATCGTTATGAAACGCCGCCACCCGCGCGCCGAGTGCCGCAAAACCCTGACCATGAGCCGAGAACAACGAAGCAATTGCCGCCGACACCTCATCCTCGGCTGCGGCCAGAATCCCCGTCGTCGGCGCCACCGCTGCTGACCTGGCCACGTCGAGTGACGAACCGATGTTCGCCAGATCCGTTGCCGCCGCCGTCATCAGTTCTGGCGTCGCGATCGCAAACGACATGGGACACCTCCCGACGTCATGACTAACGAGTTACGGCGGCCCGGAACCGCATTCCCGGCGTCCGGTCGTGCGCAATTTGGAATGGTAATGCTGAAACGCACTCGGCGCCGGGTTACACCGCCCCGCAGCGGAGGCATAAGCGGCTTCGGGGCGGGCGGCCGCAAGGCCACGGGCGGCGACGGCCGACGCCGGGTAGGCGTTAACCGAATTTCTTTTGTGCAAACGAGGCCGCCCAAACGCCTGCTGTGCTGAAGTGAGCTTCGACTTACGGACGCGAGCAGACATATATGGTCATCGTTGACCCCTCGGTGCTAGCCAACGGCGCCGCCAGCCTGAGCAGCCTCGGCACCTCTCTCGAAGAGGCCTATGTCGTGGCGGAACTGCCGACCACCGGCATCCTGGCTCCAGCCGCCGACCAAGTCTCGGCAACCATCACCGCGCTACTGAACGGCCACGGGCAGTGGTATCAGCAGCTGGCCGGCCGAGCTGAGGCGTTCCGCCAGGAATTCACTCAGACCTTGGCGGCGGCCGGCCGCGCCTATCAAAACACCGAGTGGTCGGTCATGGAGTCGCTGTGGACCGGAACCACCCAGCTCGAGCAGGCGCTGCTAGGCGGCATCCCCGGGTTCAATGCGGGGCCGGCGGTAACGATCCCTCCGCTGCCGACGGCCCCGGTCGGCCAGACGGTGGCCCTGCTGGTCGGCGGTTCGGGCTACCCGGTGCTGAGTAGCTGGTATCCCTGGATGATTCACTGGCTCTACTTCCCGGGCGTGAGCAACTACGGCTCGATCTTCACGCCCGAGCAGTTCTGGCCCTTCACGCCGGAGTTGGGGGCCTTGACGCTGGGGCAGTCCAACCACGCCGGGGTGTCGCTGCTCGATCAGGCCATCACCACGGGGATCGCCAACGGGAACAAGCTGCTGGTGTGGACAACCAGCCAGTCGTCCATCGTGGCGACCGACGAGATCCGCAACCTGATGGCGGCGGGCTCGCCCTACACCGACGACCTGTCGTTCATCCTGACCGGCAACCCGAACAATCCCAATGGCGGGATGTTCGAGCGGTTCGTCGGTGCCTACATCCCCGGCCTCGACGTGCTGTTCAACGGGGCGACGCCGCCGAACGCGCCCTACCAGGTTCAGATCTTCACCAACCAATACGACGCGGTGGGCGACTTCCCGGAGTACCCGCTGAACGTGGTGAGCGACACCAACGCTTTGTTCGGTTTCTTTTTCAAGGCGCACGACTACGCCCCATACGCGCCGTATTCGACCCCGATGCCGCTGGCGACGTCACCCGGCTACACCGGGAGCACCACTTACATGTTCGACCTGACGCAGAATCTGCCGTTGGTGAGCCCGCTGCGCGAGTCGCTGCCGCAGCCGTATGGCAACGCGTTGGCCGACCTGCTGCAGCCGGATCTGCGGGTGCTCGCCGACATGGGCTATGGCTCCGGTGAGTATCCCGATCTGCCCACCCCGGCGCGGCTGATCGAGATCCCCAACCTGCCCAACGTCGCCACCGACCTTTTGCACGGTGCGGTACAAGGTCCGCAGGCCGCCCTGGTGGACCTCGGGCTGCTGCCGGCGTCCGAAATGCCCACCGGCTACCCCTTCAACCCGGTCCTCGACCCGGGTCTGAACCTGCCGCTGCCCCAGTCCCCGGTGACGGGCGTCTCGCTGCTGACCGGCTTCGAGGGGCAGCTGATGCGGACGCTCGGACTCGTTCCGCCGTGGGATGCCTGAAAGTGATACGCGGCCGCGCATGAGCCAAGCGGCGGTTGGCCGGCGAATTTCGCCCCCTTCCACCCGCGCTCATGCCATTGCCTCCGCCCAGGCGATATGGCCTTCGAAGCCAAGCGTTTTCGCCACATCGCGGTAGCGATCTCGGAAGTCTCGATATGCAGCGGTATCGCCGTGTGCCTGCGCCAACAGTGCCCGCAGGCGCAGCAGCCAGATGTCGCGCGCCACTAAGCCGTCGTCGGCCGGGGCCGCCGCCAACCGCTCGATCGCGGCCGCGGCCTCGGACACGTCGCCGACGGCCCCGCGTTCCAGCAACGCGTTCACCAGAACACCCGTAGCGGTCATCCCCCACCCCAGCAGCCGTCCTTCGCGGAACAAATCGTCGGCGGCGGCGCGCATGACCTGTATCGCTTCGCCACGATCCCCGGACCGAAACGTCTCACGCGCCAAGTACACGTTGACCGTCGGCAGGTCGCAGAGGTGCAGTTGCCAGCGTTCGTACATTTCCCGGACCTCCGCCAGCAGCTGCTGTCCCCGGTCGCGATCGGCTGCCGGTTGGCGGTGCACCAGCGCGAGACCCAGGGTCATCCGGGCGGAGGCCAATGCGAAATCGTCGCCGGATCGTTCGGCGATCCGTAAGGCATCTTCGCTTTCGCGCACAGCGCGATCGTCGGCAACGAGCACCCCGCCGGGTATTCCCCCGGAGTAGATGTAACTCACGACCGTCGTATAGGAAATCGGGTCGGCGCTTCGGGCCATGGCGAGGGCCCGCTCCACGTCGTCACGCCAACCGGGGCGGCCAAGGGAATAGCGGGCATCAGCGCGCTGCGCGAGGGCAACCGCTAACGGGCATCCGACGATCAAGCTGCCTTTCGACGGGTCACCGTCGGCCAGGTCGATGACCCGTTGCGACCACCGCAACACGTCCCAATACTCGGCGCTTTCCGTCTTGGCAAAGATGGGCATGCACGACAGACCCACCGTCAACTCCTGGTCCCCGATCGACTCGATGAGGACCATGGCTTCAGATGCCATCTCCGAGGCCTCTGCTACACGATCCTTGAATGCGCGCTCGGCCACCAGCCCCACCATGGCAATCGCCTGCGAGGCCTTATCCCCTGCGGCCGTGCACAGCTCCCGCAGTTCGTTGAAGCGGTCGTCGGCGAGCTTTTCGTGAACCCGCCAGGCGGTAGCGCACAACATGGTCCGCGGGGCGATGCGCATGCCCAGCCGGTTGGGATCCTCGTCGGGCAATGCATCGGCGATCGTTCGGGCCCGTTCCCAACTCAACCGCGCCGCAGCGATGTCACGGGTGGTCGCCCACGCCGCGGCGCGTAGGTGCCAGCCGTAGGCGGCCTGCAAGTCACCGCCCGCCACCAGGTGCTCCGCGATCACCGCGGCATTGTCGTCCGCCGCCGCCGGGTCGCGTGACTCGATGGCGGCCGCGACGCGCCGGTGCAGCTCGGCGCGATCAGACTTGAGCTGCGACGCATAGGCCACCGTCCAAATCATCGGGTGGTGAAACACATATTCCCGTCGTCGAATGAACCTCACCTGATCAACCAGCTCGGCACCCACGAGGTCCTCGAGGCGCGGATCGATGCCGAGCGTTTCCAGCAAGTCGAGGCCGAACCTCGAGCCGATGACCGCCGCTGCGCTCAGCGTGCGCTTGGCTTTCGGGTCGAGGCGGTCGATGCGCGCGGCGATGGTCGCCTGCAGCGTGGCGGGCACGGTCACCTCGCCGACGTCTGCCGTCGACATGTATGCGCCGCGTTCACCGCGCAGCGCGCCACGCTCGGCCAGCTCGCGCACGATCTCCTCGGCGAAGAACGGATTACCGGCTGCGGTTTCGGCGATCTTCTCGCGCAACGCATCAACGGAAGGGTCCGAACCCAGCCGCTCCGCGACCAGGGCCATGGTTTCTGAATCACTCAGCGGCGCAAGGGCAATCGTCTGAGCCCCGGAGGCCCGGCCAAGTGCGCCCCGATATTCGGGACGGTAGGTAACCAGCACCAGCGACGACGTCTGCGGGACCACCATGAGGAACTCGGCCAGCATGGATTCGCTGACTTCGTCGATCCAGTGCACGTCCTCGACTACATAGACCGCCGGGGCTTCGCGCGCCAGCGCCACCGATTTGATCAGCGCAGCCAACCGCCGCCGCCGCGCGTCCGGATCGATCTTCGGCGCTTCCATGCCGGGATCGGCGATGCCGAGCAGGTCATCGAAGAGCACTAGGTCCTCGGGGTCGGCTCCGAGCGTCCGCGTCCGGATCTGCGTACGGGCGGCCGCGCCGTCCAGGTCATCCACGCCGCTGGCCGCCCGCAGCAGCCGCGCAACGACGCGGAAAGGGATGTCGCTGGTGTGTGATTCGCAGTAGGCGGTGAACACGTCGACACCCCGGGCGGCGGCCATCGCGGCAACCTCGCGGACCAGGCGGCTCTTGCCAATGCCCGCTGAACCGACCAGGCCGACCACCGCGCCGTGGCCGTCGATGGCACGCTCCAGCAGGCCCTCGATCGCGGCCAATTCCCAGCGTCGACCGACCAGAGCCGAGTCGGCACGCCCGACGCCGCGCTGGGGTTCGCCTACGCCCAGCAGGCGATAGGCGGCCACCGGTTCGTCGTCACCCTTGATCCGAACCATCTCCGGTTCGCCAAGGGCAGCTGCGCCGGCCACCAGCCGGGCGGTTGACGGGCTAAGCATTACCCCGCCGGGCGGAGCGACCGACTCCATCCGCTGCGCTATCCCCACCTGCTCGCCAATTGTGGTGTAGCCCAAGGTAACCGAGCCGACTTCGCCGGCAATCACCTGACCCGAATTGAGCCCGATGCGCAATGCTAGGTCGACACCGTCCCGGTGGCGGACCTCGGCTACCAACCCTGCGAGTTCGTCGTGGATTGCCAGTGACGCGAGACATGCCCTTAAGGCATGGTCTTCCAACGCTATTGGCGCGCCGAAGACGGCCATGATGCCGTCGCCGGTGAACTTGTCCACCGTTCCGTCGTACCGCCGCACCACATTTGCCGCCCGGTTAACCAATTCCGCCATAATCTCGCGCAACCGCTCCGCCCCGACGGCAGAGGCGATGTCCATCGACCTGACGACGTCGGCGAACAGCACCGTCACCTGCTTGTACTCCGCCGGTGCGGCGGCCTCGCCAACCGGTGCGCCACATCCATGGCAAAACCGCGCATTCGGCAGGGGTTCGGTGCCGCATGCGCGGCAGGCCAGCACGGCCGTCATACGACCTCCGCCAATCCGCCCCCGAGTTTCATGGCCCTCCCAGGATAAGGCGGACTATGCGGCTGACGACCCGCAACTTCAAACTCGCCGGTCCTTATCGCGGCTCCGCTGGACGCTTCGGCTCGCCCGGCATCTCCGGGTTGCCTAAGCAGAAGCGCACATCCGCCGGTGGCGGAAGGCCCCGGCGACGCCCGGCACGCCCCGCGGCGTAGCCCAACCACGCCGGTACGTCGGGGCGCTCACCGACGGCGCGCTTAATACGGCACAACGGAGCTTTGTGATCATGATCTCTAGTGAATGCCGGTTGGGCGGACATCAATTCGAAACCATAAACCGTTCATTTCAACGAAGGACGCGAAAAGATCGGAGCCTTGAAATGAACGTCCACGCCACGCCCGACCGGATCGACTACCACTTGACCCGCGCGTTCGTCGCCATAGAGCTACAAAGCCAAGACCGGATCGACCAGGCCGTCGACCGGCTGGCTATCAGCCTGCTCGTACAAGCCTGACCATCAGCACGCAAACCGCCGTCATTACCCAGCAATCGCACATCTGACAGAGCAAGCGCCCGACATGCTGGGGCGCGCCTCAGTCGGTGGTGTGGACGATCAGCACGTCGGTCTTGGCCCGGCGGGAGACTTCGGATGGGACTGCTCCCAGCAACCGCCCGACGACCTTGCTGAGGCCAACGTTGCCGACGACCAGTAGGTCGGCATGGACCTCCTCGGCCAGACTTACCAGCGCGTCGACCGGGTGGCCGACGATCGCCTCCTGCAGCACGTTCTTGGCCCCGGCTTTGTACGCCCGGTCGCTGGCGTCCCGCAGGATCTCGCGGAAGGGGGTTTCGCGCTGCGTCCGGTAGTCCGCGCCGTGGTCGCTTCCCGGCGGGATGGCGTAGCGGCCCTTTTCCTCGCGGACGGGGGCATGCGCCGTTGCGACGATCAATTTCGCACCCTGATCCGCAGCGATCGCCGCTGCGCGGTCGACCGCCAGCATCGACGTGTACGAGCCATCGGTGCCGACCACAACGGTCTGATAGCCGCTCATTTCCCACCCAGTGTAGGGGCCGATGGGGTCAAACGTAACGGCCCGCGCGTTATTTGCGGCGACGGCCATCAATCAAGAGGCACGGAGAAGCCACGAGCAGGCTGACTGCTCACCCCGGCTTGTTTTTCCTAGTCAGATCGGTATCCCGGCTCGGCTGAACGCGCTTCGGCTCGCCCGGCATTTTGGGGTAGTTCGGCGGATACGGCATATCGCCCAGCCCGCGCTCCTGGTCGGCGGCCGCCAGCTCCAGCAGGGGCGTGATCGACTGCGCGACGTCGTCCATGGCGGCCCACGGATCGTCCCGGCTCTTCACCAGGTCGGGCACGGTCGCCATGGTGTAGTCGTCGGGATCGGCGCCGGCCAACTCGTCCCACGTCAGCGGCGTCGACACGGTCGCGATCGGCGTGCGCCGCACCGAATACGGCGACGCCATGGTGCGGTCGCGGGCGTTCTGGTTGAAGTCGATGAAGATCCGCTCACCGCGCTGTTCCTTCCACCACGACGTGGTCACCGCATCGGGTGCGCGGCGCTCCACCGCGCGGGCCAGCGCGATGCCCGCCCGGCGCACCGCGACGAAGTCCCACTCGGGGGCGATGCGCAGGAACACGTGCACCCCGCGGCCGCCGGACGTCTTCGGGTATCCGACCAGACCGAGTTCGTCGAGCAGCGGGCGCAACACGTCGACGGCCACCGCCCGCGCTTCCCCAAATCCGGTGCCCGGCTGCGGATCCAGGTCGATCCGCAACTCGTCGGGATGGTCCGTGTCCGGGCAGCGCACTTGCCACGGGTGCAGCGTGACCGTGCCCATCTGCGCCGCCCACACGATGGCCGACGGGTGCGTCACCTTCAGCGCGTCGGCGGTCCGCCCCGATGGGAAGGTCACCCGGCAGGTCTCCAGGTAGTCGGGATGATGCTGCGGCACCCGCTTCTGGTAGATCTCCTCGCCGTCGATGCCGTCCGGGAAGCGCTGCAGATGGGTGGGCCGGTCGCGCAGCGCGGTCAGCATCGGACCGCCGGCCACCGCCAGGTAGTACTCGACGAGCCGACGCTTGGTCCCGTTCGACCCCAGGGCGGGGAAGTACACCTTGTCGGGGTTGGTCACCCGCACGGCGACGCCGTCGACGTCGAGCTCTTCTGCAGCAGCCATATCCTCAGCTTATGGACCTACCCGTCATGCCGCCGGTGTCGCCGATGCTCGCCAAGCCGGTGCGCTCGATGCCGCCGGACGCGTCGTATGAACCCAAATGGGACGGATTCCGGTCCATCTGCTTCCGCGACGGCGACGACGTCGAGCTCGGCAGCCGCAACGAGCGCCCGATGACCCGGTATTTCCCTGAGCTGGTCGCGGCGGTGCGGGCCGAGCTGCCGCAGCGCTGCGTGATCGACGGCGAGATCGTCGTCGCCACCGACCACGGCCTGGACTTCGAGGCGCTGCAACAGCGGATCCACCCGGCCGACTCGCGGGTGCGGATGCTCGCCGAGAAGACGCCGGCGTCCTTCATCGCGTTCGACCTGCTCGCGCTGGGCGACGACGACTACACCGGGCGCCCGTTCAGCGAGCGGCGCGCGGCCCTCGTCGACGCCCTGGCCGATTCGGGGCCGTCGATCCACGTCACGCCGGCCACCACCGACTTGGAGACCGCGCAACGCTGGTTCGAGGAGTTCGAGGGCGCCGGCCTCGACGGGGTCATCGCCAAGCCGCTGGGCATCACGTATCAGCCGGACAAGCGCGTCATGTTCAAGGTCAAGCACGAACGGACCGCCGACTGCGTGGTCGCTGGCTACCGGGTGCACAAGTCCGGCGGTGACGCGATCGGCTCGCTGCTGCTCGGGCTGTACACGGAGGACGGCCAGCTCGCGTCGGTCGGCGTGATCGGCGCCTTCCCGATGGCCGAACGGCGGCGGCTGTTCGCCGAATTGCAGCCGCTGGTTACCACTTTCGACGGCCACCCGTGGAACTGGGCCGCGCACGAAGCCGGCGAACGCACCCCACGCAAGAACGAATTCTCGCGCTGGAACGCGGGCAAGGACCTGTCGTTCGTGCCGCTACGGCCCGAGCGGGTGGTCGAGGTCCGCTACGACCACATGGAGGGCCCGCGGTTCCGCCACACCGCCCAGTTCAGCCGGTGGCGCCCCGACCGCGACCCGCGCTCGTGCACCTACGCGCAACTCGAACAGCCGGTCACCTTCGGCCTCGGCGACATCGTCCCCGGCCTGGGGCCGGACTAGGGGCACCGCCGGATCACGCGTGCGGGCAGAACATCCCGAGGATCTGCTGGCAGTTGTCCTTGTTGATCAGGCCCGGTGGCGCTGGCGGGGGCGGCGGCGGCGGATTGTCTCCGTCCCAGATGTTCTGGGCGACGTTCCCCTGCCCGAAGTACACGTAGTAGTAGGTGTGGCAGATGTTGTTGTCCCAGATCACCGGGTTGGTGACGTGGTTGCCGGTCGGCGGCAGCGGCTGCCCCGGGCACCAGCGGCACGGCCCCTGCGGGTGATCCTCCGGGCAACCGGGCCACGCGTTCAGCGGCGCGGGACCGGGATGGGCCGACGCGGTTCCCACGGTCAGTCCCAGGCCGGCAACGCCGAGACCGCCGGCCACCACCGCGGTGGTCGCCAGCCGCGCGATTCGCCCTGTCATGGAACGAACGTTGTTCATCATTGTCCTTTCCGATCGAGGCCCGGGTGGGCCGCTGTGCTGAACAAAGTCGACATCGCCGGCGCCGCTACCGGTCCCAATTTCGACGGCGTGTGTGGGCCTTACGGACGGGAAGTGCTCGGAATTCATCCCTAGGCCCCACACACTCGACGGCTCGCGTTCGCGGCTACGGGCACATGAACGCGATCGGTGGACACCCCCGGGGCGTGATCGCCTCCGGCGGCGGGTTATCTCCATCCCAAATCGACATGGGCCGGCCCTGGCTGGTCACGTTGCCCATCCCGTAGTTGGTCGAGTACCAGGTGTGGCAGACGTTCCAGTCCCAGTCGATCAGGCTGTTGACCACGTAGGGCATGTTCTTGGGATCCCCCGGGCACCAGCGGTGTGGGCCGTCGGCGTGGGCGGTGCCCGCTCCCAGCGCAACTCCGCCCGCCGCCGTCGCACCGGAAAGCAGCGCACCGGCCAGGATCGATTTCAGGACGCGGGTGCTATCCATAAGGGTTCCTTTCGCCGCTGTGGGCCGTAACCTATCGCCGCCCACTTGCGAAATTCTTGCGATTGCCGCACCGAATGGAAACCCCCGAATTCGGCTGCGGGGCGCCCACTAGGCTGTCGTGATGCTCAATATCGCCGCGCTTTTCGTGGCCGGCACCGCCGCACTCGACGACACCGGCGCGATCTACGCGACCCGCATCCCCACGACCGGCTTTCAGGTTCCGCAAATCCCTTTGACCGCAAAGGTTCCGGTCGTGCTGGTGGTGCACGCCCGCTGCGGCGGTGACTACGACCCGGAACTACATGTCGTGTGCAAAGATCCCGGCGGGACACCCCGCGGCAGCCTGGAGGGCAAGTGGCATTGGCCGGACGAGGGCGATAAGCCGTCCAAGTATCGGTGCTTTACCCAAGACCTCGTCATTTCCGTCGAGTCGGTGGGCGAGTACACAATCGGCGCCTATTACGACCCGCAGGGAAAGATCGAGTTGGCCACACCAATCCCGGTGTCGATTTCCTTGGTCGAGGCAAGTCCGGGGGGCGACGACGGGGAAGGCACCGAACCCGAGGCCTGAGCGGCGTTTATCCGGGCCAGGGAGCGGGCACGCGAAAAGAATGTCAGTAACAGCGTTTAAGGACCTGCCGTTGGCCGATCGGGACCGCAAGTGGGACGGGGACGCCGCCGACAAGCGCGTCCGCAAGTGGGCCGGTGCCGAGGACAAGCCGAACCAGAAATACCGGGACGCCCACATCTGGTACGACAGCGACAAGAAGGACAACTTCACCGCATACAAGTTGCTGTTCGCCGACGTCATCGGCGGCGAACTCAAAGCGGTCCCGCGCGGAGTGATGATCGCCGGCGCGATCATGGACGGCGCACGCGGCGGCATCGATTTGCCCAAGGCCGACATCGACCGCGTCAAGAGTCACCTGGCGAAGTACTACAAGAAGATGGAAGAGACCGCGCCCTGGGAACGCGGCTGATCTCACCGGCTGCGACGGCTGCCAGTGAGCAGGTTGTAGCAAGTCGATCATCGCGGGCAGCGTTGCCGCAACAGCACTTTCGTACGGTGATGGCATGCTAGGGCAAGAAGCACGTCAATGACTTGGTACTGCTGGGCCACCCAGGCAATCATGGTCATCTGCCTTACGGCGCGCCACCTGACACCTCACGGAACGGAAAACAATCGGCCGGGCCGCGGCGAATCTCCCGCGCCCCACCCATGGCCGTTCGCGCACAGCGGGATTCACGACGAGGCCTACCGCCAGCGCATCATGTGAACGTTCGCGCTAGGGCTTCAGGCTTTCAGTGTGCAATGACGGTTTACAGAGTGAGCTCAGGGGGATTTCGGCGATCTGTCCGCCCAGAATTCACGCACGACGCCCACGATTCACACTCAACGTCCGAGCGGCGTGGACCACCAGGCGACCAGCTAGTGTCGTGAGTCGTTAATTCGTCGACAGTAGTTTGCGACGGACTCCAGGATTTGGTCGGCGGTCTTGGTCCAG
>NZ_LZKE01000126.1:0-23205 GCF_001672675.1 Mycobacterium sp. E2327 | reverse complement strand
CCCGCAGCAGGCTGCGCCGGCCGAACGGCTTATCGAGCATGGTGCTCCCGATGTTGCCCGTTAGCGGCTGCCGGCGCAGCCTGCTGCGGGGAGCCGGTGCGCTCACCGCGGCGTCGCTGGCGCCCTGGGCGGCCGGCTGCGCCCCCGACGACGACGCGCTGACCTTCTTCTTCGCGGCGAACCCGGACGAGCGCGACGCACGGCTGCGCATCGTCGACGAATTCCAGCGGCGCCACCCCGACATCAAGGTTCGGGCGGTGCTGTCCGCGCCGGGCGTGATGCAGCAGCTGTCGACGTTTTGCGCTGGCGGCAAATGCCCCGATGTGCTCATGGCGTGGGAGCTGACCTACGCCGAACTGGCGGCTCGCGGGGTGTTGCTGGACCTCAACACGATGCTCTCCCGGGACCAGGCCTTCGCGGCCGAACTCAAGTTCGACGGCATCGGCCCGTTGTATGACACCTTCACGTTCAACGGCGGCCAGTACGCGCTGCCGGAGCAATGGTCCGGAAACTACTTGTTCTACAACAAACGGCTCTTCGCCGAAGCCGGGGTGCCCCCGCCGCCGGGAACCTGGGAACGGCCCTGGGATTGGACCGAATTCCTCGACACGGCAACCGCGCTCACCAAGCGAGACGGATCGGGGCGAGCCCGGCAATGGGGCTTCGTCAACATGTGGTTCTCGTACTATTCGGCCGGGCTGTTCGCCATGAACAACGGCGTGCCGTGGGCCACCCCGCTGAAGAACCCGGCCCACTTCAACTTCGGCGACGACGCCTTCATCGAGGCGGTGCAGTTCTACGCCGACCTGGCCAACAAGCACAAGGTGGCGCCCAACGCATCCGAGGTGCAATCGATGTCCACCCCGGACCTGTTCGCGGCGGGCAGGGCGGCGATCGCGATGGGCGGCCACTGGCGCTACCAGACGTTCATCCGGGCGGAGGGCCTGGATTTCGACGTCACCTCGTTGCCGGTGGGCCCACGCCGGCAAGGGCAGCCGGCGCGCTCCAACATCGGTTCCACCGGACTGGCCATCTCCGCGAGCAGTCCGCGCAAGGCGCAGGCCTGGGAGTTCGTGAAGTTCGCGACCGGGCCCGTCGGGCAGGCGTTGATCGCCGAGTCCAGCCTGTTCGTGCCCGTGCTGCGGTCCGCGCTCGACTCAGCCGGATTCGCCAAAGCCCACCGGAACGTCGGCAACCTCGCCGTGCTCACCCAGGGACCGGCCAATTCCGACGGGTTGCCGGTTACCCCGGCCTGGGAGAAGATCGTTGCCCTGATGGACCGCAACTTCGGGCCCGTGCTGCGAGGATCCCGGCCGGCGACGTCGTTGACCGCGCTGCCACCCGCGCTCGACGAGGTGCTGCGCACCTCATGACATCGCCATCCGGTCCCTCCCGGCGACGCGCCCGCGCCGGTCGCCTGTTCGTCGCGCCGAACCTCGCCGCGGTCGCGGTGTTCATGCTGTTTCCGCTCGGCTTCTCGCTTTATATGAGCTTTCAGCAGTGGGACGTCTTCAGGCCGCCGAAATTCGTGGGGCTGAAGAACTTCCAAGAGCTGTTCACCTCTGACCCGTTGTTTGTGATCGCCATCCGCAACACCGTGATCTTCACCCTCGGCACCGTCGTGCCGACCATCCTGGTCAGCCTCGTGGTGGCCGGCGTGCTGAACCGAAAGGTCAAGGGCATCGGTATTTTTCGCACGATCGTCTTCCTGCCGTTGGCCATCTCGTCGGTGGTGATGGCGGTCGTGTGGCAGTTCGTTTTCAACACCGACAACGGGCTGCTCAACATCATGCTCGGCTGGGTGGGGATCGGGCCGATCCCATGGCTGGTCGACCCGAAGTGGGCCATGGCCTCGTTGTGCATCGTCAGCGTCTGGCGCAGCGTGCCGTTCGCCACCGTCATCCTGCTCGCGGCGATGCAGGGGGTTCCCGAAAGCGTCTACGAGGCGGCCAGGATCGATGGCGCGGGCGAGGTACGGCAATTCGTGTTCATCACGGTGCCGCTGATCCGGGGGGCGATCTCTTTCGTGGTGGTCATCTCGATCATCCACGCGTTCCAGGCGTTTGACATGGTCTACGTCCTCAACGGCGCGAACGGTGGGCCTGAAAGCGCCACCTATGTGCTGGGCATCATGCTGTTCCAGCACGCGTTTTCGTTCCTGGAATTCGGCTACGCGTCGGCGCTGGCGTGGGTGATGTTCGCGATCCTGCTGGTGTTGACCGTGGTGCAGTTGCGGCTGGGGCGGCAGCGAACCTTGGAGGCTTCCGGTGGTCTTGGCTGAGCGAGTGTTCAGGCGCAACGTGTTTCGCGCTGTCCTCGTGTACACGGCGCTGACCGCGATCGCCTGGTGCTGGCTGTTCCCGATCGCGTGGGCCGTGTCCGGCTCACTGAAAAAGGAAGGCGAGGTGACCGAGCCCAGGCTGTTGCCGGCCCATCCGCGGTGGTCCAACTACACCGAGGTGTTCTCGCTGATGCCGTTCTGGCGGATGTTTTTTAACACCGTGCTGTACGCCGGGTGCGTCACGGCCGGGCAGGTGTTCTTCTGCTCGCTGGCCGGATACGCGTTCGCGCGACTGCAGTTTCGCGGCCGGGAGGCGTTGTTCGTCCTATACCTGGGCACGCTGATGGTGCCGCTGACCGTCACGGTGATCCCGCAGTTCATCCTGATGCGGACTCTGGGTTGGGTGGACACGCCATGGGCGATGATCGTGCCGGGCCTGTTCGGCAGCGCCTTCGGCACCTATCTGATGCGGCAGTTCTTCCGCACGCTGCCAACCGATCTCGAGGAGGCGGCGATCCTGGACGGCTGTTCGCCATGGCAGATCTACTGGCGCATCCTGCTGCCGCACGCCAGGCCGGCGGTGCTGGTGCTCGCGGTGCTCACCTGGGTCAACGTGTGGAACGACTTCCTGTGGCCGCTGCTGATGATTCAGCGCAACAGCCTGGCGACGCTGACGCTCGGCCTGGTCAGGCTGCGCGGCGAATACGTCGCCCGCTGGCCGGTGATCATGGCCACCTCCATGCTGATCATGGTGCCGCTGGTCGTCATCTACGCCTTCGCCCAGCGCTCCTTCGTCCGGGGCATCGCCGTCACCGGAATGAACGGATAGCCATGGCATCGGTCAGTTTCGAGCAGGCGACGCGGCGCTATCCGGGTACGGATCGACCCGCCCTGGACGGCCTCGATCTCGACGTCGGGGACGGCGAATTCGTCGTCCTGGTTGGACCGTCCGGCTGCGGCAAGACGACCTCGCTGCGGATGGTGGCCGGACTGGAAACGCTGGACGCCGGGCGCATCCGGATCGGGAACCGCGACGTCACCAACGTCGACCCCAAGGATCGCGACGTGGCGATGGTCTTTCAAAATTACGCGCTCTACCCGCACATGACGGTGGCGCAGAACATGGGTTTCGCGCTGAAGATCGCCAAAACCCCGAAAGCGGAGATCAACGAGCGGGTGCTGGCCGCGGCGAAACTGCTTGACCTGCAGCCGTATCTGGATCGCAAGCCCAAAGACCTGTCCGGCGGGCAGCGCCAGCGGGTCGCGATGGGCCGTGCGATCGTGCGGCGCCCGCAGGTCTTCCTGATGGACGAGCCGTTGAGCAACCTGGACGCCAAACTGCGCGTGCAGACCCGCAACCAGATCGCCGCACTGCAGCGGCGGCTCGGCACCACCACCGTGTACGTCACCCACGACCAGGTGGAGGCGATGACCATGGGGGATCGGGTCGCCGTCCTGTGCGACGGGGTGTTGCAACAGTTTGCGACACCGCGCGAGCTCTACCGCAACCCCGAGAACGTCTTCGTCGCGGGGTTCATCGGGTCCCCGGCGATGAACCTGTTCACCCTCCCCGTCGTCGACTCCTCGGTGTCGCTGGGGGACTGGCCGATCCGGGTACCGCGCGAGATCGACGGCGCCGCAGACGAGGTCGGCCAGATCGTTGTCGGGGTCCGCCCCGAACACTTCGAACTGGGCGGCCTCGGCGTCGAGATGGAAGTGGACGTGGTCGAGGAGCTCGGCGCGGACGCCTATCTCTACGGCCGAATCACGGGGTCCGCCAAGGTGATCAGCCAGCCTGTCGTCGCGCGCGCCGACGGGCGTCACCCACCGGAAAAGGGCAGTCGCGTGCGCCTACACCCCGAACCCGGGCACTTGCACTTCTTCGGCACCGATGGCCGAAGGATTTGTTGAGCGGCTATGCGCTGGCGCACCCGATCGCGTGCAGCCGACGCTGCACGCGCGCGATGTCATCGTCGGAGGGCATCGCGTTGGTGACGTGCGTGATCGCCACCCCGACGTCGGCGCTGCTGATCGGCGCACATCTACGCATGATGAGTTCTCTTGTGATGGTGTTGATCTCGTCGTTCGAGACGCGCCGATGCGACAAAGCCGCCAGCGGCGCGTAACCGGTCGTCGGCATGCCGGTGGGGTACCCGGCGCGCAAAAAAGCGACAATGCTCGACACCCAATGGGACAGGTCCATAACGTCCACCTCGCTCACCGCCACACGCTGTGCATTAGCGGCACTTAGCAACCTAGCAGCGGCAACGCAATCAGCCCGGTAAGGCCACGCAGTTACTTACCACAATTTATGGATTTCTCATGCTTACGGCCGAATCCTTAACAGGTTCGAGGCGCGGATCCTGTTATTCATAACAATGACTATCGAGCGCCCGAAGCGCGACGATTGTCTCGCCAGCACCCGCGCCGAACGCCAAAGGGAGTCGCCCGGATGATCCCCTATTCCGACGGTATCCCGGCCCCGCAGGTTTCCCATCGTGAACTCCACGCTGATCGCGATCAACTTGGCGGTGTTTCTGTTCTACGAATTGCCGAACGGGGATGCCGCGATTGACCGGGCGTCGTTTTATCCATGCAACGTCGACGGGGCCTGCCACGTCGGCGTCCCCTGGGGGTACGGCTGGATAACGGCGATGTTCCTGCATGCCGGCTGGGATCACATCCTCGGCAACATGCTGTTCCTGCTGATCTTCGGCAAGAACGTCGAGGATGCGTTCGGACGGCTCGGCTACCTACTCTTGTACTTTGCCGGGGGGTTCGTCGCCACCATGACGCAGACGGCCATGACCCTGCTCTTCGGCTCGGCCTCCGACGCGCGAGTACCGACACTCGGTGCCAGCGGCGCGATCGCGGCCGTGCTGGGCGCATATCTGGTCCTCTACCCGAGCTCGCGTATCAGCACCTTCATCGGGTGGATCCCGGTCGGCATCCCCGCCTGGGTGTTCCTGGGTGGCTGGTTTCTCTACCAGTTTTTCGAGGGCAACTCCTCGCTCGTCCAACCCAAGGCCGGCGGCAGCGGCGTCGCCTTCTTCGCCCACGTCGGCGGATTCGTCTTCGGGTTCCTGGTAACGCGCGTGCTGGTCGGTGTTGATCGACTCGCGGTTCGGCAACCCCAGCGGAGTGGATGATGACACCGAAAATCGTGCCGGGCCGGCCCGACGCGCTCGGCGCCACACCCGATGCCGGGGGCACCAATTTTGCGGTCGCCTCCGGCGGTGACCAGGTGACACTGTGCCTGTTCGACGCTGACGGAGCCGAGACACAGCTGGTGATGCCGGAGCGCGACGGCGACGTCTGGCACGGCTTCGTGCCGGGCATCGGGCCGGGACAGGCCTACGGGCTTCGGGTCGGCGGTCCCTTCGACCCCGGCCGCGGGCTGCGCTATAACCCGGCCAAGCTACTGCTGGATCCCTATGCACGCGCAATCGCGGGCGATGTGCGCTTCGGGCCGGAGGTCGTTGGTCACGCGCTGGAAAACCCCGCGGCGCCAAGCCCTCTGGACTCGGCACAGCATGTGCCGCGCAGCGTGGTTTGTGCGGCGCTCCCGCCCCTGACCGCACCCAAGCCCCAGCATGCGCTCGCCGACAGCATTCTCTACGAGGTTCACGTTCGCGGATTCACGGCAAGCCATCCCGGCGTTCCCGAAGAACTGCGCGGTACCTATGCGGGCCTTGCCCACGATGCGGCGCTTCAGCACCTGACCGACCTTGGCGTCACCGCGGTGGAACTGTTGCCCGTCCACCGCTGCGTGCCCGAGCAGTTCCTCGTCGAGCGGGGCCTGACGAACTACTGGGGGTACAACACGATCGGGTTCTTCGCGCCGCAGGCAACCTACTCCGCCGCGGCTCGCGCCGGCCAATCGGGCGCGGAAGCCGCGGAATTCCGCGCAATGGTCGACGCGCTGCACGCCGCCGATTTGGAAGTGATCCTCGACGTGGTGTTCAACCACACGGCGGAGGGCGGAGCCGGCGGCCCCACCCTGTCCTTCCGCGGGCTGTACAACCCCGCCTACTACCGGCTCGTTCCGGGCGAGGAGAGCAGCTACTACGACACGACCGGGACCGGCAATTCGATGAACACCGGCAATCCCACGACGCTGCGGTTGATCATGGACTCCCTTCGCTATTGGCTGTCGCAGATGGGCGTCGACGGCTTTCGGTTCGACCTGGCGGCCACCCTCGGCCGCGGGGGTGGCGCCTTCGACCCGGTGTCCGCCTTCTTCGATGTGATCGGTCAAGACCCGGTGATTTCGCGGGCAAAGCTGATCGCCGAACCCTGGGACGTCGGTCAGATGGACAGCTATGCGGTGGGCCGATTTCCGCCGCTGTGGAGCGAGTGGAACGGACGCTTCCGCGACACCGTCCGCGACTGGTGGCGCAGCCAAGACGGGCTGCTGGCGGACTTCGCGTCGCGGTTGTGTGCCTCGTCGGACATCTACGGCGATCGTGCCGAGGGGCGACGCCCGAGCGCATCGGTCAACTTCGTCACCGTGCACGACGGATTCACGCTGCGCGACCTCGTCTCCTACGACCAGAAACACAACGAGGCGAACGGCGAAAACAACCGCGACGGCACCGACGACAACCGGTCATGGAACTGCGGGGCGGAGGGGCCGACCGACGATCCCGATGGGTTGGCCCTGCGCGCGCGCCAACAGCGCGCGTTCCTGCTGACCCTGTTGCTGTCCGGTGGGGTCCCGATGCTGCTGGGCGGCGACGAACTCGGCCGCACCCAGCGCGGCAACAACAACGCCTACTGCCAGGACAACGAGATCACCTGGTTCGACTGGTCCGCGCGCGACGACGACCTCATCGGGTTCACCACCGACCTCATCGCGCTGCGCCGCCGTCACCCCGTGTTCCGCCGGCGCCGCTTCCTCATCGGTCCGGCCGCCGCGGACCTGCGCTGGTTCACGCCGGCCGGCGCCGATATGACCCCCCAGGACTGGGCGGATCCCCTCGCGCGCACCATCGCGTTGTTCATCGACGGCACAACGGATCCCGACGTCGCCCCCGATGGCACGCCGATGGTCGACGATGACTTCCTGGTATTCCTCAACGCCTGGTGGGAGCCGTTGACCTTCTCCGTTCCGGCAGATCTTGCGCTCCTGCCGTGGGACATCGCGTGCGACTCCTTCGACCCGGGGCGAACCGGACGCGCGGGACAACAGCTGGAAGTCGGCCCGCGGTCCGCGGTGGTCCTGCGATCCGCTGGCGCGCCGTAACCCCGTTTGACCGCAACGCTTCCTAGTATTGCCGGGTGGTCGATCGCTATGGAACGGATGTCCTCGCGTCGGGTCGGCGCAAACCCCGCTCGACGGAGCACCCGGCCGAGCTCGGCCTGGTGGTCGAGGACGTCGAAACCGGCTACGTCGGGGCGGTGGTGCGGGTCGAATACGGCCGTGTCTACCTGGAGGACCGGCACGATCACACCCGCGGCTTTCCGCTCGGCCCAGGCTTTTTGCTCGAGGGACGCCCGGTGATCCTCACCGCGCCGCGCCGCGCGGCGCCCGCTGCCGCGGGCAGGACGGCGTCCGGCTCCGTCGCGGTGCCCGGCGCGCGTGCCCGGGTCGCCCGGGCCGGCCGGATCTACGTCGAGGGCCGCCATGACGCCGAACTGATCGCACAGGTGTGGGGCGACGACCTGCGCATCGAGGGCGTCGTCGTCGAGCATCTCGGTGGCATAGACGATCTGGCGGGCATCGTGGCCGAGTTCGCGCCCGGCCCCGGGCGCCGGCTCGGCGTGCTCGTCGATCATCTCGTCGCGGGTTCGAAGGAGACCCGGATCGCCGAGGCGGTACGCCGGGGACCGGGCGGCCGCGACACCCTGGTCGTCGGCCACCCCTATGTCGACATCTGGCAGGCCGTGAAGCCACAGCGGCTCGGCCTGGCGGCCTGGCCCGAGGTTCCGCGGAACATCGAGTGGAAGCACGGCGCCTGCGCGGCGCTCGGCCTGCCGCACAACAACCAGGCCGACATCGCCCGGGCGTGGCGGCGCATCCGCTCGAGCGTGCGCGACTGGAACGACCTGGAACCGGCGCTCATTGGGCGCGTCGAAGAACTCATCGACTTCGTCACGCAACCGCCCGGACCCTGACCCTTCCGACGGAAAAGATCCGCGGGATTTTATTCGCGCGCCGAACGAGCCCGGCGGGCCCGACCTGCTCGACGGATGCTGACGCGCCCACCGACTAGCTACCTCCGCGCGGCCGCACGCGGTCGAGGAAGCCCATGACATCGGGCAGAGTCGGTTCATCCGGGCAACACCGCGCCCGTGCGCGCGATCGTCGGCGGCCGCGCTGTTTCCGGCAAGTGACGTGCCGCCTCGCCGGTGCGGGGCGAGCGCGCCCGCCGTCACGGATTGCTTCCGGGGAGCACTAAGTCCGTGGAGACGCAATCATTCGCGGGAAACGGAGGACGTTCATGACCGACGCGCTCGTTATCGATGCCGAAGGGCTCGACCGGCTGTCGTGTAATGCCAAGGCCAACCCCGACACCGGCAAGAAGACGCTGAAGGCGAAGACGGTCTGTGAAGCGGGGTTCCGCAACATGACCTACGTGCGTGGTCTCGCGCCGATGCTGGTGGGCGAACCGCCGGCGCTGCTGGGAGACGACTCGGCGCCCAACCCGTCAGAAACGGCCCTGGCGGCCCTGGGGTCGTGCGTGTCGGTCGGCCTGCTCGCCAACGCCACCCACCGCGGGGTGACCCTGACCAAGATCGAGGTCGAGATGGAGGGCGACATCGACATCTCCGCGGTCTGGGGGGTGGGCGACACCCCCGAGGGAAAACGCCTGGGCTTCAGCGCGGTTCGCTGCAAAGTCACCCTCGCCGGCGATGCCGACGACGCGACCCTCAAACAGATCCACGACAACGCGATCGCCTGGTCGCCGGTGGTCAGCACGTTCCGCAACCCGGTGACCGTGGGCTCGACGCTGGTCACCGAATAGGCATCCGACGGGAAGGTATTGACGAAATGACGGCGACGTTGGGGCCTACGGTCCGCCGGCTGGAGGTCGAACTGCTCGAAGACATCCGCGCCCACGCCGGTGCGTTGGACGCCGGCGAGCATCACTCGCGCCGCAGTTTCGCCGCGCTCGGCGCGGCCGGCCTGTTGGGGATCGGCGCACCGGGCAACGCCGACGGCAGGCTGCCCGAGATGGCGGACGTCGTGCGGCGGATCTCCGGGGAGTGCATGAGCACCGGTTTCTCGGTGTGGGCGCATCGGATGGCGCTGGAGTACTTGCTCAGCGCCGCAACGCCTTTCAGCGTCGCGGCGGCGCGGCCGCTGCTCGCCGGAACCGCGCCGGGGGTCACCGCCATGGCATCGGCCTTCAAGGAAGCGGCGGGCTGCGGCAGCCTGGAGCTTACGGCCGCACCGGTCGACGGCGGTTACGAATTGTCCGGTCCGATCAGGTGGGCCAGCAACCTCTACCCGGACTCGACGATGGTCACCGCCGCGCGGACCGACGCCGGCGAAAACCTCATCGTGGCACTGCCGTTGGACACACCCGGGGTCGTCGTCGGGGAGCACTTCGACCTGTTGGCACTGGGGAGCACGGCGTCGTCGTATCTGAATCTGCAGTCCGCGTACGTTCCCGTGGAGCAGGTGTTGTCGCGCGACTTCGATGGGTTTCTGCGTGCCGTGCGCCCGACATTCCTTGTCTTGCAGTCGGCAATGTGCCTGGGGCTGACGAGAGCCGCGGTGGAGCGGAGCAGGCTGGGGCTGACGGGGGTCAACGCCGTCTTCGCCGCAGACGTCGAACGCATCGCGGACAAGCTCGTGTCGGCGGAGGCGACGCTGGCAAGGTTGGCGGCAGCGGTCGGCGCGGCTGAGACGTCACAGACGCCGACGAAGAAAGAGCTGCTGTCGCTGCGGCTCGCCGCAGCCGAACTTGCTGGCGCCGGCGCCGATCTGGAGATCCGGACCGCCGGGGGCAAGGGCTATGCCAGTAGGACCTCGGCCAGTCGCCGATACCGGGAAGCAGCGTTCATTCCCGTGCAGTCCCCGTCGGAAGCGCAACTGCGCTGGGAACTCGCCAGATGCTCCTGAGTGAGGGTCGATGGTGACTCCACTCGCGCTGCCCCCCGAGGGCACCGAGTCTGAACACCTGGTCGGCGGAATCCCGCTGGCCAGTTTGGTGCGCGACTTCCACCGGCCGATGGTGAACTTCGCTCGCACCATGGTCCATTCGACGACGGTGGCCGAAGAAGCGGTCCAGGAAGCATGGGTGCAGGTCCTGCAGTCGTCCGATTCGTTCGAGGGACGTTCCTCGGTGCGCACCTGGTTGTTCGGGATCGTCAAAAACACCGCATCGCGGTACCGGCGGCGTGAGTCGCGGATCCGCGACCACGAGGTCCTGGCAGTCACCGACGCTGAAGCCGTCGATCCACTGGCGGGTCGCATGCACCCCGTCGGTCACCCCGACGCCGGGCACTGGAGCTCGCCGCCGTCGCATCGCTTCCTGCCCGAGGATCAAACGGTGGCAGGCGAACTCGTCGGGCTCGTGCGCGCCGCGCTGGATGCGTTGCCGGAGCGGCAGAAACAACTGATCATCCTGCGCGACCTCGTCGGCGCATCGGCCGAAGAGGCGGCCGGCATCCTTCAGCTGTCCGCCGAGGCACAGCGCGCCCTGCTCTATCGCGCCCGTGGAAACCTCCGAAATGAATTGGAAAGGCGGTATCAACGATGACCGTCTACGACAACACGGTGCCCGCCATCGACTGCGTCGACTTCGTGCGGCTCGTCGACGAACTCGTCGATTCCGATCCCGCGGGATGGGGCCCGATCGTCGCCAAGCACCTCGAGGACTGCCCTCCGTGCCTGGTCTATCTGCAGCAGATGCTCGACCTCAAGATCCTGCTCAACCACGTTTTCGAGGGGGAGAAGCTCAGCGACGAGCACGTTGCCGGGGTCATCAACGCGATCCACGACTTCAGGGAAGGCCGACACGAATGACGATCGACACGCAAGCACCGCAGTTGGAAAGGCAAGTCACGACGGGAGACACGCTGGTCTCCTTGTCTTCCGGCACGCCCGGCGCCGCGACCACGGGCCCCACCGAGGATCCGTTCGAGCCGCTGAGCGTGGGCGCGATGGTGGACCGGGTGGCCGCCATGGCGGTGGAAAAGGCCGCACATCCGTTGGCGTTCTTCGTCCGTTCCGTGGTCGGCGGCGCGATGGTGGCCTTCGGGGTCCTGCTCGCGCTGGTCGTGAGCACCGGCGTGAAGACCCCGGGGGTGGCGAACCTGCTGATGGGCCTGGCGTTCGGCATGTCCTTCGTGCTGATCCTGGTGTCGGGCATGTCGCTGATCACCGCGGACATGGCCGCGGGGCTGCTTGCCGTGCTGAAACGCACGATGAGCCTTCGCGGCTACGCGTGGCTGGTTGGCGTCGGCCTCATCGGCAACATCGCCGGTGCATTTGTGTTCGTCACGCTCTGCGGTGCCGCCGGCGGCCCGTATCTGGGTGCCTTCGCCGAGCGCGCGGCAACCGTCGGCGCCCTGAAGGCCGGCCAACCGGTCGGCACCGCGCTGTTGCTGGCCGTGGTGTGCACCTGGTTCCTGCAGACCGCCATGTGCATGTTCTTCAAGGCCCGCAGCGACGTCGCGCGGATGGCATTCGCGTTCTACGGGCCGTTCGCGTTTGTGATCGGCGGCACCCAGCACGTGATCGCGAACGTCGGCTTTCTCGGGCTTCCCTTGTTGCTCAACCTGTTTCATCACACCGCACCGCGCGCCGGCATCAGCTGGGGCTTCGGCCACGACGGCTTGCTCACCAACATCGGTGTCACCACTGTGGGCAATCTGATCGGCGGCACCGTCTTCGTGGCGTTGCCCTTCTGGATCATCGCGCGGCTTCAGCGTCGCCAAACCTGAACGGCCCCCGATTAACGAATGAATGGGCGGTTACCGCTGGACGACTTGCGTCGACTGAGTCAGTCAACGGCCCCAATGGGTTTCACTGACTGTCCTGGGTCCCAAGCGGTTGAGGACTAAAGCCTCACGACCGACACCCCCGCCTCCCGATAGCGTCGCTGGTGACGAAGGGAGAACCAAGTGTCTGAATCCGTGAAACGCCTGGGCATCGTCGTCGCGGTCGACGGCTCGGCCGCAGCGAACACCGCCGCGTGCTGGGCGGCACGCGAGGCGACGATGAGGAACGTTCCGCTGACCGTCGTCCACGCGGTGGCGACGCCCACCGCGACCTGGCCGCCGGTCCCGTACCCGGAGTCCCTGGCGGTACGGCTGGAGGACGACGGCAAGAAGGCCATCATGCACGCCATGAAGATCGCCGAGGACGCGATGCCGGAGGACGGAAAGGTCGCCATCGGCCGGGAATTGGTATACGCCGCCCCGGCGACCACGCTGATCGAAATGTCCAATGACGCTGAAATGGTCGTCGTGGGCACCTCCGGACGAGGCTTGTTGGCCCGCGGCGTGCTCGGTTCGGTCAGCTCGACCGTGGTGCGGCATGCCAGTTGTCCGGTCGCGGTCATCCGTGACGAAGAGCTGCCGGGGCAGGACGCTCCCGTCCTGGTGGGCATCGACGGCTCTCGGACGTCCGAGCACGCGACGGAGCTGGCTTTCGACGAGGCGTCTCGTCGGGGCGTTGACCTGGTCGCGTTGCACGCATGGAGTGACGTCACGACCGAGGTGCCGTTCTTGGACTGGGCGACCGTGGAGGAGGAGGGGCAGCGCAGCCTCGGCGAAGCCCTGGCGGGCTGGGGCGAACGCTATCCGGACGTGACGGTCCGACGCGTGATCGTGCGCGACCGGCCGGCGCACCACCTCATCGAAGCGGCCGAATCCGCGCAGCTTGTCGTCGTGGGCAGCCACGGGCGAGGCGGTCTCTCGGGGATGCTGCTGGGCTCCGTCAGCAACACGCTCCTGCACTCGGTCCGCATTCCGGTGATCGTCGCCAAGCCGGCGTAGCGTCGCGGCCCCTTGCCTACCGCGAGCAGACGCAGAATCGCACGCTGAAGCCGTTCCGCGTGCGATTCTGCGTCTGCTCGGCAGTTTCAGCCGGCGTGCAGGACGGTGGCGGCCCACGCACATATCGCCGCCCGGTCGCGGCCCGCGCGCATGACGGTCCGGTCCGGGCGCACCAACGCCGCGGTGGCTCGGCCACCGCGCAGCCACGACTCGAGCCCGGAGCCGGGCTCGGCAACCACGACGGCGACGCCGCGGCGCCCGAGGAGCTCTTGCTCCTCGGCGCCAGGGAGACTCGTGGTGATCAGTGCGAACCCGGCGCCGATGACGTCGTCGAGCCGCTGACCGTTGGGCAGCAACGGGTTCGGGCACAGGGTGCCGGCGAGCTGGCCCCGCCGACGGGATTTGCGCACCAGCGCGGAAGCCCGCAGCGGCGGGGTGGTCGAGTCGACCACCTTGTCGCGCAGGCCGGGGATCAGCCGCAGCCTGGGCAGCACCAGGCGGCGCGCGAGATCGCCGGCACGGCCGCCGCCGGTCATCGCCCAGCCGACGCCCAGCGCGAGGTGGATCATGTGCCGGGTATGCGGCTTGCGTTCCTGCTCATAGGAATCGAGAACGCTTGCATCGAGGGCGCCATTGTGGACCGCGGCGATCTTCCAGGCCAGGTTGGCGGCGTCCCGCATTCCGGCGCACAAGCCCTGCCCGATGAACGGGGGAGTGAGATGTGCCGCGTCACCGAGGATGAAGACGTTGCCGCGGCGCCACCGATCCGCGATCTGCGCCCGGAACGTGTACTCCGTGACCCGCAAGAGCGTCATCTCGGCGTCGGCAACGTCGGCGATCCAGGACGCGATCAATGGTCGCAATGACTCCAACGTGCCGAACTGCTCGGCGCTTTCGCCGTCCAGCAATCGGAACTCCCACCGGTAGCGGCCCGCTCCGATGCGCATATAGGTCCCGGCGCGCACCGGGTCGCACACCTGGTGGACGCCGTCCCATTGGTGCAGGTCGGAGTCGCTGGCGATGTCGACCACGAGCCACCGCTGCTCAAACTTCAAATCCCGCATGGCCGAGCCGATTTCGGCGCGGACGATGCTCTTGGCGCCGTCGCAGCCCAACACGTAGTCCGCGTCGACGTGGTGCACCCGGCCGTCGGTTATGTCCGCGAACGTGACTCGGGCTCCGGGTCCGCTGTCGCTCACTGCGGTGACCTCGACGTTCCCGCGCAACTGGGCGTTCGGATACCGCTTGAGGTTCGCGCGGAGCAGCGCCTCGAACTCCGGTTGGTCGAACATGTTGGCCTGCGGGAAACCGTTCCGGCTCTGGGAGGGCTCGCGGTGGAACTCGCCGAGCACCCGGAATTGGTTGTCCACCAAGCGCAATCCGAGGGTGGGCCGCGAAATCGTCGCGAACTCGTCGGCCATGCCAAGCCGTGCGATGATGCGATAGATCTCGTCGTCCAAGTGCACGGCGCGCGGTTGGGGGTACACGTCGGGCCAGCGGTCGAGGACAAGGCTGTCGACCCCGCCCTGCGCCAGCAGGGTGGCGGCCGTGATCCCGGTCGGTCCGGCGCCGACGATCACCACCGGAACATGCGGAACAACGTTGTCGCTCATTTGAATCGAACCTCGTTGCGCTGTGCGCCGAGGTCGATGGCCCCGTCGTCGGTGGCCACCGAAGCCTCCACGACGTCGCCGTCGTTGAGGTACTTGGGGTTGCCGGCCTGACCTTTGAAGAACATCTTCCATTTCACGGCGGGCGGCAACAGGTTGGAGATGATCTGCACCGGCTTCGGCGGGGCGCTGAGCGCGGTGCCGACCGGGGTGCCGGTGAGCACCAGGTCGCCGGGAGCGAGTTCCTGAAACTGGGTGAGCGATCGCAGCGCTTCCAGCGGCCGATACAGCATGTCGCCCGCGACGAGCGCGTTTTGCCGCTCCTGGCCGTTGACGCTCAGCCGCAGCCGCAGGTCGCCGAACCGGTTGAGCTCGTCGGCGGTCAGCAGCACCAGCTCCGGACCGACCGGCGTGAACGTCGGGTACGACTTGGCCTCGTAGAACTGGGTTTGGGGAAGCTGGATGTCGCGCGCGGAAACATCGTTCGTCACCACCAGCCCGGCGATGAATTCGGCGAGGTTGTCCTCGGAAATGGTTGCGCCGATGGGGACTTCGCGGCCAATGACCAGCCCGATCTCCACCTCGTAGTCGAGGAACCTGACGTGCGGGGGTTTGACGATCTCGTCGAACGGACCGGTGATCGACGCCGACGCCTTGCGGAAGAAGGTCAGCGGAATGGACGCCGGGTCCATGCCGGCGTCCTTGACGTGCGACGCGAAGTTGGTCATCTGCGCGATCACCCGGCACGGGCGGGTGATGGGGGAGACCAATGCCAGGCTGTCCAGCGGGACAGGCTTGCCGCCGGCGGCCGCGATGGCGGCGCGGTCGGCCAGCAGGGCCGCGGTACTGGTGGCGTCGGTGTCGATCTTCACGGCGCCGTCCGGGGTCTTGAGCCACCAGGCGGGGCCGGCTTCAGAGGCGGTGCGCAGCACGGAAATAGTCATGAGGTGGGTACTTTCAGTAGGCCGGCAAGGCGGTTGACATCGAATTCATTGGTTGCGCGCAGCGCACGGATGATCGAAAGCAGTTCGCGGGGAACCGTTTTCATGTCTGTTCCGAGGAAGTCTTTCGTCGCCCGCGGCCCCCACTGGGCCAGTCCGGACGCGGTGAAGGGCGCCCATCCCGGCTCCAGGGTGTTGTCGAAGAGGTCACCGTCGGCGAAGTGCTCGACCAGGAATCCGTCCGGATCACGCCAGTAGTCGAAGATTTGACTGCCCTGGATGTGCCGGCCGATTCCCCAGGATCGGACATAGCCACGGTCCTTGAGGTATTCGCCGCCGGCGGCCAGCGCGTCGAGGTCGCTGACCTGGAAGGCCGAGTGCACGTACCGGTTGGCCGGTCCCAGCGCCAGCGCCAGCGTGTGGTGATCGGCGGGGGTCGACCCTCGATCGCAGCGGATGAAGCTCATGGTCGGTCCGCGGCGGCGCTGGCCCGGGAAGTACAGAAAGTCGCTGACGATCATCCCCAGGTTGTCCAGGTACCAGTTCAGCGTCTCGAGATACTTCGTCGACTGCAACACCAGGTGACCCAGCCGCTCGATGCGTGCCGGCACGCGCGGGGGACGCTGGCCGGCGTTGGTCCGCCGCACGCCGCATCCGAAATTGAACGCGTGGACCGGCTGGCCGGAAAGCTCGGGCAGCTCGTGCATTCCGGCGACGACGCGGACCGGCACGCCGCTGGGGTCGACCAGGTCGGCCGACAGCCCGCCGATGGTCTCGGGCAGCGCCCGCACGGGAGCACCGGATCTGTCGGCGAGGCGCAGCACGTCCGCCTCGTCGCAGGCCCGGAAGGCAACGCCGGCGAAGCGCGTGCGCGGGCCCCGGCGCAGGATCACGCACGGTCCGCCCGCGCGGGTGCCGCGCAGGTGGAGCTCGTCGGGGTCGTTTCGCGCGGTCTGGAAGCCAAAGGCCCGGGCGAACGCCTCGGCGCGGGTCAGGTCGGGTTTGTCGAACTCCAACCAGGCGATGTCGGCGACCTTGATCACCGGATTGCTGGACCGGCCCGGGTACTCGCCGCGCAGCGCGCCTTTCTCGCTGTGCAGATTTCGGTGGGGGTTTTTCGTCAGGTTCATCGCCATCTCCAAAGTAACTGACGAAATCGTCACATACTCGGGGCGCGCCGTCAAGGCCTATCTGACGAAATCTTCAAAAGTGAGGCATACTCCTTTAGGTGAGCGCGATGCCCGAAGCCCAGGAGCCGCCCAGCCGCTTGGAACGGCGCAAACAGCGCACCAGGGCGGCGCTGATCGGGGCGGCCCAGCGGCTGATCGCCGAGGGCAAGACCAACGTGCCGGTCCTGGAGATCACCCAGGCGGCCGACGTGGGTATGGGTTCCTTTTACAACCACTTCGAGAGCAAAGAGCAGCTCTTCGAGGCCGCGGTGGCCGACGTCCTCGACGCACACGGAGCGATGCTGGATCAGTTGACCGAGTCGATCGACGACCCGGCGGAAACCTTTGCCACCAGCTTCCGGATGATCGGCCGGCTATTTCGCCGGCGGCCGCGCGAGAGTGACATCCTGCTGGCCAACGGGCTGGCGCTGCTCGCGTCCGATCGGGGCCTGGCCCCACGGGCGCTGCGTGACATCAGGGCCGGCGTCGACGCGGGGAGGTTCACGGTCGACGACCCAGAACTTGCCCTCTTCATGGCGGGCGGCGCCCTGCTCGGGCTGGGAAAGCTGTTGCGGGACAACCCGGATCGCGACGACGCCCGGGCCGCCGACAGCGTGACGGAAAGCGTTCTGCGTCTTTTCGGGCTCAGTGCCGAGGACGCCCGCGCGGTGTGTCGGCGGCCACTGCCCGAGGACGCGCCCGTCGAGGCCTAGCGGTTTCGGGTGTCAGTCGACCACAGGTTCGCGCAGCCCGGGCATTGCAGGTTGACCACCGTCGCGCGGTTGCTCAGCAGGTACTGCCAGTGCGCGCCGCAATTGCGCCGGCTGCGGCACTCCGAGCACTTGTCGCGGCCCCAGCCGCAATTCGGGCAGGGCAGCCAGGCGCGGCGGGACGCGTCGGCGTGTGGGTGAAACGGGAACCTAACCGGCACAGTAAGTAAGCCTTCCTATCTAAATCGGTTAGGGTAGCCTACCCACATTGGCGACGGCAAAACGCGCCGCAATTGCCGATCAAATAAGAGGCAGCCCGGCCTCGCAGGCGGCGATCAGGCCCCTTTGCGGGCGTCGTCCCCGGCGGCCGACACGATGTGGGCCACCAGCTTGCCGCCGCGGACGACCTCAATCGTGTGGCCCGCCGCGACCTTGTCGAAGTAGCGTCCCGCGCGCTTACGCAGCTCGTCCAGCTCGATCCGGCGACCAGCGTCCGCCGGCGGCGGGGATGTCGCGCCGTCTCCGGCCGACACGATTCGGGCCAGTATCCGCCCGCCGCGGACGACGTAGACCGTCTCGCCGGCCGCGACCCGGTCGAAGCACCGCCCGGCGCGGGTTCGCAATTCCTCGAGCCCAACCCAGCCGCCCGCGTCGGAGGCCGGGGTTTTGACGGATCGCGCCGGGATGGGAGCCACCCTCCAGTCGCCGACCGGCAGGATTTGCGCCACCAGCTTGCCGCGACGGACGACATCGATCGCCTCGCCGGCGGCAACCCGCTCGAGATATGCGCACGCGTCACTCCGGAGCTGGCCCAGGCCGATCACTTCCGGCATTTCGCTCCGATCTCCGACCTTCACCGACCTGGAGCGGGGATGCGCCAACCCGACGATGCCCAAGTATATGACTGTACGTGCGGTCAGTGTCAATGGCCTGGTCAGAACGCTGAGGCGGCCCGGAGGAGCCGCGTGACGCGTCTCCCCCGTGCGGGTGCCCTTAGGTGGGGGAGGCGACCCTCACGTCGCCCAGAACTTTTGCGCATAGCCAAAAGCCTTGCAGATCAATGAAATCCATGGGTGCAAGGTCAGCGAGGCGGCGCCAGCATGTCCTTCCACCCGTCGTCCCCGGTCTTGGTCGAATTTTCGACCGCGTACTTCACGCCGTCGGGCCCCACAAATTCGCCGCTCTGCGGGCTGTAAACCGCCGCGGGAGGGCCGCCCGGCGTGTAGACGCAGGGGTTCGGCTGCTGCCCGTTGCATTGGACGGTGCCCGAGCCCGGGCGCTGCAACGGATCGCTGACAGGGGGCGGTGTCCCCGGAATCCGGTCGGAGGGCGCGGGATTCATGCCGTTGTTGACGGACGGCGCGGGTATCACCAGGCCCGGCTTGACCGGCTGATCACAGCGCGCCGCCGGCGCGGGGCAGGTCAGGATCTGGTTGGGGTCGCCGTACCAGGGGTTGGTGCCCGCGGGGACGTACGGTCTGGAGTCGCGGCACTCCCGCGGCGTGGCGGCGCGTTTGCCGGGCACATCGACACACGGCAGATTGCGCGCGCCGCGCACCGCGTTGGCCGGCGCGTCCTGCGGGATCTTGCAATAGGTTCCGGACGGCATCGGCGCCAGGCTGGTGTCCGCCGGCGAGCGCCACTGCGGTGCGGGGAGGAACCCCGTCAGACAGGGCGGCGGCTGATTGATCGTCAGCGAGGTGCCGAGCGATGCGTAGCCCGGGAACGGCGTCGTCACGGTCTGGCCTTCCGAGGCGCCCTGCGGATAGGAGACGAGCAACTGCTCGACGCCCTTGTGGTAGCGCTTGAGCATGTCCAGCACGATCTCGAGATTCGCCAGCGTCTGCGGCAGCGATTCGCGGACGTCGCCGAACACCGCGTTGACCTGATCGGCGGTCGGCGCGCCCTGCGTCAGGATGCTTTGCACGTGCTGGTCGTTTTCCGCGCTCTGGGCGGCGAGGATGTCCAGGTTGTGCGACCACCGCTCGATCGAGTCACCCGAGTTGACCTGGCTGTCGATGATCGGTCCGGAGTTTTGGATGATGTCGTTGACATCACCGATGTTGGTCTTGAAATCCCCGGCGATCGCCTGGGTCGCGTCGACCAGTCGTTGCAGCGCGGGCCCCAATCCGCCCACGGCTTGGGCGGTTTCGTCAAGCAGCGAGGAGATCTTGTCCTTTGGTAGCGCGGCCAGCCCGCGGTTCGCGGCGTCCAGCGCCGGACCGATGTCGGTGGGTATGGTGCCCTTGGTGATGGTCTGTCCCGGCTGGAAGTACTTGCCCGGGTTGCCGAGCGACACCAGATCGATGTACTGCTCGCCGACCGCCGACACCGAGTGCACGTTGGCCGTCGCGTCAACCGGGATCTTGAAGCGGTTGGCGATGCTCATGGTCACCCGCGCGCCCGACTTGGTCGGCTCGACATCGGTGACCCTGCCGATGGTTTCGCCGCGGTAAGCCACGTTGGCCGTTTCGTACAGACCGCCCGACGCCGGCAGATCCGCGTGCAGCGTGTACTGACCGATCCCCGCCGCTTTGGGAATCTGCAGGTAGTACCCGCCGAGTGCGACTGCGGTGACGAGGCTCAGGAGGGCGAACAGGATCAGCTGGCGCTTGATGAAGGGGGTCAGCATTGGCCTCTGTCCGCCCTTTCCACCAGCGGCCCGCCCGGGGCGTCGTTCGGGTTCGGCGTGTAGCGGACGTCGGGGATCATCGTTTCGGGGTCGCGGCCCCAGGATTGCTCGAGCGCGCGCAGCGCTCCGGAGAATCCGGTCCCAGTCAGGATCGCGTTGTCGACGGAGCTCATGGTCAGGTCGAGCGTCAGTGACAGGTTGAAGTAGTCGCCGCGGAACGACTTCGGGACGGCGTCGACGTCGAACGGCCGCACCAGGATCAGCTTGAGCGCGCGGATCAGATAGGGCGCGCCACGGCCCAGTTCCCGCAACGGGCATTGCAGCGCCAGCAGGTCCTGGTGCAGGTCGCCCCGGGAGGCGGACAGGTATTGGTCGGCGACCTGGCTGAGCCGGCCGGTCGCGTCGACCGCGTTGATCAAGAGGTTCTGTTTGTCGGCGAAATGCTTGAGCAGGGGCGGGAATTCGGTGAGCACCCGATCGATGACGTCCGAGCGGGGACCTACGTAGGCCAGCAGCCGGTTGGTGGAGTCGATGGCTCGGGTGATGTCATCGGTCTGCTCGTTGAGCCGGGCGGTGAAGGTGTCCAGCTTGCCGAGGAAGGCGTGGATCTGGTCGGCCCGGCCGTGCACGATGTTGTAGACCTCGTTCTGCAGCGTTTCGAGGTTCGGGATGCCGCCGCCGCGCAAGATCATGGCGAGACTGGCCAGCGTCTGCTCGGTCGTGGGGTAAGCCGACGCGTTTTGCAGCGGGATGGTGTCGCCCGGCCTCAGCGGCTCCGGCGACGGGTTGGGTGGCGCGGCCAGCTCGATGTGCTGGGAGCCCAGCAGGCTGGTCTGCCCGATCTTGGCGGTCGCGTTCCGCGGCAGCTTGACGCTCTTGTCCACCCGCAGCGTCAGCGTGGCCACCCAGTTCTTCAGGGCGATCGCGCGAACCGTGCCGACGAAGACATCGGCCACCCGCACCCGGCTGTTGTCGTTCAGGGCCAGCGTGTCGGGCATCTGCACGTAGATGATGTATGAGCCGGGCCCGCTGCCCGGGCCGCCCGGCATCGGCACGTTCGCGATTCCGTGCCACTTCGCGCAGGACGTCAGCGCCGCGCTGGCGACCAGCAGGGCCACCGCCTGCCGCGCCCGGTACCGGACGCGAATGCCGAAGGCGCGCAGCGCGTTCACGATCCCAGTCCCGCCGAAACGGCCGCCGCAGGGGGCGGGGGTGTCGGCGCGACCGGCCCCGGGATTACCCCCGGCCCGGGCGCCGGCGGCGGGATCGGCACCTGCGGGGCGCGCACGCCGATGGGTGGCAGCACCGGGTTCTCGTCGTAGGCATTCGGCGGTCCCGGCGGCGTCTGCAACCCCGACTGCGGGGGCGCGATGTCCGGGCCGCCCATCAGTTCGGCCAGCGAGTCGGGGGTCAACAGGCCCGCGGTGATCGGCCCCACCTGTTGCCCCTGCATGCCCGGGGCAACGACCCAGCCGGGCTGGGTGTTGCGGTGCGACAACGGGGTGTCGGGCACCCAGATCCCGGGCACCGTCGTGTCCTTGTACCCGTTCGGCGGCTGCAGTCGGGGCTCCGAGTAGGCGACTTCCTTGGGCAGCGTCTCGGCGGTCGAAAACAGGTTCAGCCCGAAGGGCAGGTAGTTGAACTTGATCGCATCGAGGACCGGCGCCAGGTATTGCGCACACAGTTCGGCGGAATCTTGGTAGCCCAGTCGGCTGCCGGCCTGAATCATGCTGCAGACGAACTGCATTGGGTTTGCGAAGTTCGGGATCGCCGGGATGGACATGACCGCGCCGTGCGTCGGGTGATAGATCTGGCTGAGGTTCGTCTCCAGCGTGGGCAGCACGTGCAGGGCGGTCTCCAAACCGTTCAGCGGATCGGGCTGCACCAGCGTGTTGGTCAGGGTGGCGAGATTGTCGATGTCGCTCGTCAACACCCCGCGGTTCTTGTCCAAGAACGGCCGCAGCGTGGACAGGAGCGAATCAAACTGCTGTATCGCCGTGGCCAGCTCGCGATCGGACCCGGTCAGCTTGTCGGTGAACTGGGCCAGGTTTTGGTTCAGCGCGACGAACTGCTGGTCGTCTTTGTGCAGGGCATTGACGAACTGCGCCAGGCTGTGCACCACCGCGAAGAAGTCCCCGCGGCCCTCGTTCAGCGCGGTCAACGCGCGCGACAGGCTGTTCAGCGTCGTGTTGATCTGCTTGCCCTTGCCGGCCAGCCCGTCCGCGAACGACTCGATGGCGTCACCGAACGGGCCCTTCGGCTGCTCGGGGGTCGGGCCCAACTTGTTGATGACGTTGGCGACGCTCTGGCTCAGTTGGTCCCACTCCGTCGGGACCTGCGTGCGCTCGATGGGGATCACCGCGTTGTCGCCCATCACCGGGCCGCCCTTGTAGGGCGGCTCCAACTGAATGTTGCGTGACGCCACCAGGGTTGGGTTCACGATCACGGCTGATGCGTTGGCGGGCACCTTGTATTTGTTCTCGTAGTGAAACGTCACCCTCATCTTGTCGCCGGCGGGCTCGATCTTGTCGACCGCACCCACGCGGACGCCCATGATCTGCACCTTGTCCCCGGCATAGAGCGCGTTCGCCTCCGGGAAGTACGCGACCACCGTGTTGGTCGTCAGCTTGTTGTAGAGCTGCAGCCCGAGGTACCCGGCCAGCACCGCCAGCGCCACCACCAGCACCCCGATGACCCTCCGGGCCCGCAGGTTACGAAATGTGTTGACGGCACTCAATTCTGGTTACCTCCCGTGATGCCGCTGCCTCCCGTGCCGCCGGGATTGATGAACGGGGCCGGCAGTTGATTCCCGGGTCCGGCCGGTGCGGGTGGCCCCGGAGGTGCCGGGCACACCCGTGCCACTGCCCACCCAGGCACCGCCGGGCGCGCGCTCCGAGAACCTGCAGCCC
>NZ_LZKE01000125.1:0-1208 GCF_001672675.1 Mycobacterium sp. E2327 | reverse complement strand
TCTGGGCGACCCAGGTCAAACGACTGAAAGTCGGCTCCGCCAAAAAGCTTTCGACCATCACCCGCAAATCGTTGGTCTCCCAGCTGCGCAAGATCCTCGCGCCGGACTACGTGGCCCGGGCCCGTCAGATCGCGCCGCAGATGTCCAGACCGGCCGTCGGGGTGGTCACCGCCGCCGACCTCCTGGAGCAGAGCGTCCGCGTCGGCGTCTGAAACGGCCAGTGCCGCTACGGCTGCCGGCTGGCAGCCGCGTCGCGCTGGACGAGCGGGTAGGACTTGTACCACTTGCGGTGGTGTGCCGCCCCCATCTCGCGCAGGATGCCCATGGCCGCGAACCAGCCGTGCGTCTTGCGCAACCCCAGAATCATCGCCCGGCTGGAGCCCCAGTGGTACTTCAGGCCGCCGAAGTGAACCTTGGCGGTCCTGCGCCCGAAGTGGTTGACGTAGGCCATTTCCGTTGTGTACACGCCGAATCCGGCTTTTCGCGCCCGCAGCGCGAGGTCGAGGTCGAGCCCCCAGCCGTAGCGGCCGAAGGTGTCGAGATCCATTCCCCCGACGGCGTCCCAGCATTCCCGGGACATCGCCAGCGCCGTCCCCTCGATGGCGGGCACCACCCGATACTGCGGGCGCGGAACGTAGCTCGCGGCGTCCGGTATCCCCTCGATCACCGCGTAGGGGAATCCGATGTTGAACAGCGGCCCCACCATCCCGACGTCCGCGGGCAGGCGCGGGTCGAGCAGGGCGGCGACGAATCCCCGGGACAGCCGGGTGTCGTTATTGAGCGTCATCGCGTGGGAGTAGCCCTCCGCGAACGCGGTTCGGAAGCCGAGCTCGCTGCCCCCGGCCCACCCCAGGTTCGTGCCCGGCGTGGCGACGCGTTCGTTGCCGATCTTCGGGTAGTCGCCGCGATTGTCGACGATCAAGTAGTCGGCGCCCTCGCGCTCCAAATCCGCTACGAGCGCGTGTGTGTACTCGTGCTGGCCGAAGACCGGCACCGTGATCAGTAGGGACACACCGGGAGCGTACCCCGAGCCGCGCAACCCCGCGGGGCGTTCCGGCATCAGTCCGAACCCCCGCGTCGGGCGGCTTTTTCCAGCAGATCGGCGGCGCAGGCGACGCTCTCGGCGGGCTTTGTCATCCGCGAGGCGACGTCGCGCGCCCGGCTGACATAGGCGGGCGCGAGGACCGACCTGAGGTCGCTGACCAACG
>NZ_LZKE01000124.1:0-58867 GCF_001672675.1 Mycobacterium sp. E2327 | reverse complement strand
ACAAGCTGCGACGCTTCGTCAACGACTATGTGGCGCCACCGAAGACGGCGGCCAAGCTGTCCATCGCCGTCCGCACCTTCGATCGCATGCGGGCCGAGATCGCCGAGATGGGCGCGCGCGACCCGCACGAGCTGATGCGTGCCGTCGAGGTGTCGTTCATCCGCGACTGCGCCGAGATGGCCGCCCGCTCCTCGCTCACCCGCACCGAATCCCGCTGGGGGCTCTACCACGACCGCGCCGACCTGCCCGGCCGCGACGACAACCAATGGGGCTATCACCTGAACCTGCGCAAGGGTGCGGACGGCGAGATGGCCTTCCTCAAGCGGCCCGTCGCGCCCTACTTCGTGCCCGTGCCCGAGCTGGACGGCCTGCCGCCGGTGGACCAGACCGTGCGCGAGGTGGAGCAGCCGCCGCTGATCGGCGGTCAGGCGCCGGCCATCGTGGCGTCCCGGATCGCCTCGCCCGCAACGGCATTCGAACCCCCGTCGTCGCGCATCGCCGAGGTCCTCGCCCTGGAGGAGCCCACGATCGCCGACCTGGCGCCGTACCTGGCCGACCCAGATCCCGGCGTGCGCCGGACCGCGGTCGCCACCCTGACCGAGCACATCCCCGACGGGTACGCGCCCGCGCTGTTCGCGGCGCTCGACGACGCCGACGCGGCGGTGCGCCGCACCGGCGCCGAGGGCATCCGGGAGCTGGTGGAGGTGCTGCCCGACCCGGCGGGCGCCGAACCGCATCTGGTGTCCCGGGATTCGGTGGTGCGCGCCGCCGCCGTCTACCTGCTCGCCGCGCGGCGGGGCGGCGACGCCGCCCAATACCGCGGCGCGCTGGACGATCCCGACCACCGGGTGCGCATCGAGGCGGTGCGGGCGCTGGTGTCGGTCGACGACGTGGCCGGCGTCGTCACGGCCACCGCGGACGAGAGCCGGGAGGTCCGCATCGCGGCGGCCGGTGCTCTGGCGACGCTGCGCGATGGCGCGCCGGCGGTCGGCGCGCTGGTCGCCGATCCCGACCCCCTGGTGCGCGCGGCCGCGCTCACCGCGCTCGGCGAATTGGGCTGCGGCGACGGTGATCTTGGGGCCGTCGAAAAGGCGCTGCGGGCGCCGGCGTGGCAGGTGCGCGAGGGCGCGGCGCGGGCATTAAAGGGCGCGAACGCCGCGGTCGCGGTGCCGCTGCTGGCCGAGGCGCTGTCCGACGCGCACCTCGACGTGCGCAAGGCGGCGGTGCTGAGCCTGACCCGCTGGGCCGCCGAACCCGCCGCCCGCGACGCCCTGAGCATCGCGCTCAAAGACGGGGACGCCGACGTGCGCGCTTACGCGCGGCGTGCGTTGGAACGGGACGGGTAACGTTTATCCCCCGTGATTTCCCCCGTCAGGCCCAGGTGAAATCCAGTAGAGTCACTGTGTGAGTTCGGGATTGGGCGCGGCAACCTTGGCCGACGAGCATGACTGTCTGCTGCTCGACCTCGATGGCACGGTCTACCGCGGCGCGGTCCCGACCGCCGGTGCCGTAGAGACCCTGGAAGGCCTACGGGTTCGTACGCTGTTCCTGACCAACAACGCCTCCCGGAGCGCAGTTGAGGTCGCGGACCACATGCGCGACATGGGCTTTGCGGTCGACCCGGCTGACATCGTGACCAGCGCACACACCGCCGCGCGCCTCATGAGCGATAAGTTGCCGCAAAGTTCCAAGGTTTTGGTGATCGGCACCGACGCGCTGGCCACCGAGGTGGCCGACGCCGGCCTGGCACCGGTGCGGTCCTGGGACGAGGCGCCGGTCGCGGTGGTGCAGGGCCATTCGCCGCGTACCAACTGGGCCGCACTGGCGGAGGCGGCCTTGGCCATCCGTACCGGTGCGCTGTGGGTGGCATGCAACATCGACCCGACATTCCCCACCGAACGCGGTCTGCTCCCGGGCAACGGCGCCATGGTCGCCGCCCTGCGCGCCGCCACCGGCGCCGAGCCCATTGTTGTCGGAAAGCCCGAGTCTTACATGATCCGAGATGGTTTGGGGCACGGTCGCTTCGAATCACCGCTGGTGGTCGGTGACCGCCTCGAGACGGACATCGCCGGGGCGACGGTGGCGGGTCTGCCCAGCCTGCTGGTGTTCAGCGGCGTCGCCACCGCCGCAGATGTCGTTGATGCCGAACCCGATTGCCGGCCGACGTACATCGGGGAGGACTTGACCGCCCTTGCCGAGCGGAGTGACGCGTTGCGCGTCGCCCCGCAGCCCGGCTGGCATGCGCAGGCCGGCCGCGGCGCGGTGACCATCACGTCGACGGGAGAAGGCGGCCAGGACTGCGGGTTGTCCGTCGTCCGAGCCGCCGCGCACGCCGTCTGGAGCAGCGAATCCGCCTGGGCCCCGGTGCTTCTCGCCGGGGACGACGACGCGCGCCGCGCGCTCGAGAAGTGGGGCCTATTGAACGACCGACAGGCCCGGGTCGATCCGGGCGCGAACCGCGACGGACGCACATGACGCGCGCACGATCATGGCCGCGTCGGAGTCGGAGCCCTTGGGGATCTGGATCGCCGCGCTGTCCGGGTCCTCGCGGTGTGCCATGAGCCAGTCGTAGAGCAGCCAGTCCAGCGCACACGCCACCGCGAACGGGTCCGCCTCGTCCGACGCCGCGCCCGCGACGCAGGCCTCGATGGCCTCACGGTGTTCCCGCCTGGCGGCGTCCTTGTTGACTCCCGAGCTGTCGAACAACATCGTCGACAGCGTCAGCGGATAGCGTTGGCCGGTCTCGGATTTCAGGACCCACCGACCGCCCCTCCAGGGTTCCTGCGGGTTGACAAGAACCATCTCGCCGAAGCCGCTGATGACCCCCGGCGACGGCTCATCGAGCTCGCCGTCGAACGGGGCTGGGCCCAGCAGGCCCACCGGAAAACGGGCGCGAAGCGAAAACAGGGTGGCGGTACCGACGATCTTGCCCGCGCGCACGTCCGGGACGAGGCCGGTGATCTCCGCCGCCAGCGCGTAATCCCGCACCAACAGGTCCAGGCAGCGGTGCAGGACAACCAGGTCGGCGCGCTCGTCCGGATCGGGGCGCTTGCCCCCGCCGAGCAGTTCCCCGAACCGCGCCGCGGCGATGATCAACGCGTCGTCAAGAGCCTCGAGGTGCGTCGCAATCAAGCGGTCGGCCTCACCATCCCCGATGACCAGGTCGGGCAGCGTCGTGGCGGCGCCTTCCGGTGTGCACCAGTAGAAGCCGATCTGGCCCTCCGCCTGGGTGATTCGCGGTCTCATGGCGCCTGCGCCCGCAGCCTGCGGTTGGTGGCCGCCAGTTGCCGGTGCGTGCTGTCCTTGAGCCTCGCCATCTGTTCGGGGAGGAGGCGGTCGCACACCCAGCCCCAGTGCATCGCGACGAGATCGCCCCGCCGGACCGCGATCGGCGTTGCCTCGCCGGTGCGGACCCCGACCCGGCGCGTCCGCGGCCCGGACAGCGACAGCGAGGATCCCGTGAAGCACAGCTGCTGGGACACGACCAGCGCGGTATCTCCGTCCGTCGACAGGACGGTGCCCCAGGAGATCCGGCAGTTGTCCAGGACGGACAGGGGATGCTCGTCGACGCCCCTGCCGAGCAACCGCGACCAGGGGTAGACGCCGAACACGTGGAAGCCGTGATTCGCCGCAGCCTCCTCGGCGAGGTCCTCGGTCAGGTGCGCCCAGTAGTGCCCGGCCTGCGGGGCGATGATCGCCATCAGCTCGGCGGTGAAGGCGTGCGAATCCATCGCGGAGCCCGCGCCCCCGCCCAACCAATAGGATTCGACCAGGCGGAGGTCGAGGGGGTCGGGGATTCCGGTCATCCGCGACATCACCCGCAGATACGGCCACGCCCCCGTGAATCGCCTTGCCGCACGCTCGATCTCGGCCCGTCCACCGTTGAGGAGGGCCGATGAGTCGCGGGGCCCGCAGTAGCCGAGCTGGTTGGGTGCGTAGGCGTAACGCGCGAACATCTCCGCACCGCGGGTGTCGGTGATGTCGGCGATGGTCATGCTCGCGCGCCCTGCCCGATCAGCGTCGCGGCGTCGCGGTGCAGCCTGCCGAAGTTGTAGTACGCGGCGCACGCGCCCTCCGGGGAGACCATGCAGGTGCCTATCGGGGTCTCCGGGGTGCACGCCGTTCCGAACACCTTGCACTCCCAGGGCTTGAGCACGCCCTTGAGCACCTCGCCGCACTGGCAGGCCTTGGGGTCTGCCACGCGCACGCCTGGCAGCGCGAATCGGCGTTCGGAATCGAAGTCCGCGAGCTCGTCACGCAGGCGCAAGGCGCTTTGCGAGATGAATCCCAGTCCGCGCCATTCGAAGTGGGGGCGCAGCGCGAAGACGTCGGCCATCAGGGCGAGCGCCGCCGGATTGCCCTCCTCCGAGACGACCCGCGAGTACTGGTTTTCGACTTCGCAACGCCCCTCGCGGATCTGGCGCAGCAGCATGGCGATCGATGCGAGGATGTCCAGCGGTTCGAATCCGGCGACCACCAGCGGCCTGCCGTAGACGGCGGGAACGAACCGGTAGGGCCGGGTGCCGACGACGGTGGACACGTGGCCCGGACCGAGGAAACCGGACAGCCGGAGGTCGGGCGACTCGAGGATCGCCTTGATCGGCGGCACGATCGTGACGTGATTGCAGAATACGGTGAAGTTCTCGATCCCGAGCTCCCGCGCCCGCACCAGCGTGACCGCCGTTGACGGGGCGGTGGTTTCGAAGCCGATCGCGAAAAAAACGATGTGCTTGTCCGGGTTCTCGGTCGCGATCTTCAGCGCGTCCAGTGGCGAGTAGACGAACCGGACGTCGGCGCCGCCGGCCTTGGCATCCAGCAGGCTCCCGTCCGAGCCGGGCACCCGCATCATGTCGCCGAAGCACGTGAAGATTACGTCCGGTTGGCGCGCCAGCCAGATCGCGTCGTCGACGCGGCCCATCGGGATGACGCAAACCGGGCAGCCGGGACCGTGCACGAGTTCGACGTTGTCCGGCAGCAGGTGTTCGACGCCGTGGCGGTAGATCGTGTGGGTGTGGCCGCCGCACACCTCCATGAACTTGAAGTGCTCGTCTCCGGAGCCGGCCCCGGCCAGCGACTCGATGGCCGCCAACAGCTTTCGTGCCGAGGCGGGGTCTCGGAATTCGTCAACAAATCGCATCGCAGCCTCCCCGGTCAGATGATCGACGACGTGTCGAACGCGTCTATTTCGTCGGAATACGTTTGGCCCAGCTTCTGCACGGCGGCAAGGGTGAGCAGCGCCTCGGTTTCGTCGATCTTGGCCATCGCGAAGCCGACGTGGACCAGCACCCACTCGCCCGGCGTGGGCATGTCGTTCTCGAGGAGCCGCACGCTGATGATGCGGCGCACGCCGCTGACATCTACCCTGGCCAGACAGTTTTCGGCGTCGGTGATCTCGATGATCTGTCCGGGGATGCCCAGGCACATATCTCTCAAGTCCTCTCAGCAGATTCGGGGCAGCGGGTCGCCGACGAGCATGTCCACGATGCGGGTGCCGCCGAACGCGGTGCGCACCAGCACGGTGGCCGCCGGTTCGTCGGCGATGCGCCCGATTTCGGCCGCGTCGCGACCCGCGGGGTGCGAGCGCAAAGCTTCCAACGCGCCGTCGGCCTCCGCGGGGTCGACGACGGCCAGAAACTTGCCCTCGTTGGCCACGTAAAGCGGGTCTATGCCGAGCATTTCGCAGGCGCCCGCCACGTCGGATCGCACCGGTAACCGGTCCTCCTCCAGCACGACCGCCAGGCCGCACGCCTGCGCCAGCTCGTTGCACACCGTCCCGACGCCACCCCGGGTGGGGTCGCGCAGCCACCGCGTGGTGGGGGCCGCTCGCAGCAGACGCCCCACGAGGCCGGTGACCGCGGCGGTGTCGGAGTGGATGTCGGCTTCGATCGCCAGGTCACCGCGGGCCAGCATCACCGCCATGCCGTGGTCACCGATGGTCCCGGAGGCCAGCACCCTGTCGCCGGGCCGCACCTTTCGCGGGGACAGGTCCCGTTCCGATGGAACGACTCCCGCTCCGGCGGTCGTGATGAACATGCCGTCGGCCGCGCCCCGGGGGACCACCTTGGTATCGCCGGTGACGATCTGCACACCGGCCGCCCGCGCGGCGGCGGCCATGTCGGCGACGATTCCGCGCAGTTCGTCGATCGCAAAGCCCTCTTCGAGGACGAAGGCCGCCGTCATCCACGACGGCACCGCACCGGCCATGGCGAGGTCGTTCACCGTGCCGTTGACGGCCAGGTCGCCGATCGATCCGCCGGGGAATCGAAGTGGCTGCACGACAAAGGAATCAGTGGACATCGCCAGCCGCGGCCCGCCGGGCATCGCGATGACGGCGCCGTCGCCGAGCGATTCCAGGTGAGGATTGCGAAAAGCCTCCAGGAATACTGCGTCGACCAATGCGGCGGACGCCTTGCCGCCGGCACCGTGAGCGAGCGTCACGACGGTGTCGCGCAGCCGGGGCCGGCGCCTGCGGAACGCCTCGATGCGGTCGATGACCTCGCCCTCGCCGAACGAGGGGCCGGAGGTGAGGTATTCGGCAACATGTTCTCTCATCGGACTCCCATTTGCGCATGCACGGCGGACCACAACCGGTATCCCAACGCCGCCTGCGACTCCTGGATTCGGTGCACGCTCTGGGACCGGACGGCAAAACACACGTCGATGTCGGCGCTGTCGGCGAAGGCGCCTCCGCCGTACCCGGTGAACCCGATCGTGTAGACGCCTCGGCGATGAGCCTCGCGCATCGCATGCAGCAGGTCCGCCGAGTTGCCGCTGGTGGACATCGCGATGGCGATGTCGCCGGCCCGCGCCCGGGCGATCAGCTGCCGGGCGAACACCAAGTCGAAGCCGACGTCGTTGGCCAGGGCGGTCAGCACCGCCTCGTCCGATGTCAGCGACCACGCCGGCAGCGCCGGCGCCGCGGACGGCTGGGCGAACAGCATCGCCAAGGTGGCGGCGTCCGTGGCACTTCCGCCGTTGCCGAAGGCGAACAGCCTCCCGCCAGCCGCGAATCGCCGCGCCATCTCGGCGGCCGCGACGGTGATCGCCGCGTCGCACGATTCCAGCGTGGCCGCGCGCAGCGCGGAGCTTTCGGCGGACTTGGCCAGCGCGGAGCTCGCCAGGTCGGTCAGCAACGGGCCGGGGTCGCGTTCGTCGGCGTCGATGAACGGATAGAGGAAGTTGGTCGCCTCGCCGATGTGATGCTCGCTCATGGGTTTTCAGGCCTCACCCAGCTTGCTGATCGCCAGGCCGGCGTGCACTAGAACGAGGTCGCCGGGGGAGAGCGGGCCGATCAGATCGGTGGCGACCGTCTCGGTGCCCTTCGCTGTGCGCACCAGGGTCGACGAAGTCGCGGTGCCGTGGTTGCCGGACAGAACCTCGGCGGGCCGCCCCTCGTCGGCGCAGGTGATGCACACGTCCTCGGCGCAGTCCTGGGGCCGAGGCACCAGCAGTCCGGGATGCTCGAAGCACACGTGGGTCAACTCCCACAGCAAGTGGTAGAGCAGTACGAACTCGCCGGTCGCGCACAGCCCTGGATCCGGATCATCAAGCCACAGCACGTGATCGGCGGCGCCGGCCGTCGGACGTTCGCCGTTGCCGATCCAGATCGTCGTGACACCCCACGCGGCGCCGCGGCGCATGACCGCGCGCACGTCGGGGTCCGCGGCGCCGGCGACGGCGATCACCACGTCGCCGGCGCGGGCCGATACCCGCACCTGCCCTACCACGTCGTGCCCGGTGAGGGCGACCGCCGGCAGCGCGCGCTTCCCGACGATCACCGGGTGCACGAATTCGACGGCGACGTGCTGGGCGTGCGGGGCAAGGGCCGGGGCGACGCACCACATCGTCGCGCCGGCCGAGAAGCGCTGCGCCAGCGCGAAAGCGGCCTGGGCCAGGTCGGCCGCGAGATCGGGCGTCATCACGGCCGCGCCTCCAGGTCCGCCTCGAGGTCGCCGAACACCCCGTACTCGCGCATCGTCTCGAGGGTTACCCGCGCGGACTCCTCGTCGATGCGGGTGAGCGCGAAACCGGCGTGCACGATCGTGTAGTCGCCGACCGCCAAATCCGGAAGGTACGCCAGGCATGCGGTCTTGATCTCGTCGCCGTAGGCGACCGCGGCGAACCGCCCCCCCTCGGGGGCGTCCCAGACCTCGGTGATCCGGCCGGGAATCCCTAGACACATCGGGCGGTCCTTTCTTCCGACGCCGCGGTCAGTATCGAGATCGCGGCCTGGCCAAGCGCCAGCCCGCCGTCGTTGGGGGGAACGAGGCGGTGGGTGAGGACTGTGAAACCGGCATCCTCGAGCCGCCGGCGGCATTGGGTCAACAGCAACACATTTTGGAACACGCCGCCCGTCAGCCCCACCGTCGATGTACCGCCCGCGACCCGGCCGACCGCAACGGTGACGGCGATCGCGACGGCATGGTGGAACGCCGCCGCCAAATCGCGGGTGTCGGCGCCGCTTGCCAGCGCGTCGACCATCGCGGTGATCATCGGTGCGGGATCCATGATCCCGTCGGCGCTTACCGCCATGCGTAGCTGAATCGACGGCTCGCGGTTGCCGGCGGACGCGGCCAGCGCCTCCAGCTCGATCGCCGCCTGTCCCTCGTAGTCGATGCGCTGGCGCACCCCGAGGATCGATGCGACCGCGTCGAACAACCGGCCGACACTCGTGGTCGGCACGCAGCCGCGCCCCGTCGTGAACTGCGTTCGGAGCAAACGCAATTCGGCGGGGCTGGCTGCCTTGACCGGGGCCAGGTCGGCGTCCCACGGAGTGCGGGCGCTCCAGAGGTGGGCCAGCGCCATCCGCCACGGGTTGCGCACGGCCGCATCACCACCGGCCAGCGGCACGTCCGCGAGGTGCCCGACCCGAGTGAAGCGGTGACTGTCCCGGCCAAGCCGCAGGATCTCGCCACCCCAGGCGGCGCCGTCGAGCCCGTACCCGGTGCCGTCGAAGGCAACGCCGATGATGGGCTCGTTCAGCATTCCGTGCTCGGCGAGCAGCGACACCACGTGCGCGTGATGGTGCTGGACAAGATCCAGCGGCCGGTCACCGGCGTTGCGCTCGGCCCAGTTTCGCGTCAGGTAGCGCGGGTGCAGATCGGCGGCCAGCCGCACCGGCTGCGACCGCATGTCACAGAGCTGCCGCACCGAGTGGGTGAACGCCTTCAGCGTGGCGACGGTGCCCATGTCGCCGATGTGGGCCGAGCAGTACGCCCGCCGGCCGTCGGTCAGACAAAAGGTGTTTTTGAGCTCCCCGCCGAGCGCGAGCACCGGAGGGCTGTTGCGGCCGAGGTCGACGGGGAGCGGTGCGTAGCCACGGGATCGCCGGATAGGCAGCTGGCTGGCTTTCCGGCCGGCGGTGTCTTCCCGGATCACCCGCACCACGGAGTCATCGCACGGCACGTGGATCGGCCGGTCGTGGTCCAGGACGGCGTCCGCGAGCTCGGGCAGCCGCTTGGCGGCGTCTTCGTCGGTGTAGCAGATGGGTTCGTCGGATCGGTTGGCGCTGGTCAGCACCATCGCTTGGGGCGACGGCGTGTTCGAACCCGGGATGGGGGCCAACAACAGGTGATGGACCGGCGAGTACGGCAGCAGCAGCCCGATCAGCGGGTTGTCCGGTGCAACCGCCGCCGCGACGGGCGCGCCTCGCCTACGTCGCAGCAGCACCACCGGACGCGACGGGCTCAGGAGCGCCGCGGCTTCCGACTTGCTGATGTGCGCGTAGCGCCGCGCGATGTCAAGGTCTCGGACCATGACGGCGAAGGCCTTGCCGTGCCGGGCCTTTCGCCGCCTGATCGCCTCGATTGCGGCGGCGTCGTCAGGCGCACACGCGAGGTGATATCCACCGATGCCCTTGATGCCTACGACGCGGCCGTCGGCCAGCGCGCGCTGGGTGGCGGCCAGCGCGGCGTCGACCTGGGTGATGCGCACGCCGTCGTCTCCGGTGAACCACATGGAAGGGCCGCAGACCGGGCATGCGATGGGCTGGGCGTGGAACCGGCGGTCGGCGGGGTCGTGGTATTCGGTGGCGCAGTCGCCGCACATCGCGAATTCCGCCATGGTGGTGGCGGGCCGGTCGTAGGGCAGTGCGCGGATGATCGTGAACCGTGGACCGCAGTTCGTGCATGTGACGAACGGATGCCGGTATCGGCGATCGGACGGGTCGAACAGCTCGGCCACGCAGTCGTCGCAGACGGCGATATCGGCGGGTATCGCGCTCGCCGTGGCACCGGAGTTGCGGCTGGCGACGATGCGAAACCCGCGAGAACCGTTGGCTTCGTGCGGCTCTCCGTTGAGCTCGGCGCAGGCCACGTCGCTGATCAGCGCCAGCGGGGGAGCGTCGGTGATCAGCCGGTCGCCGAATTGCGCGAGCGCTTCGGGTCTGCCCTGGACCTCGATGAACACCGCCGACGCGTCGTTGCCGACAAAGCCGCTCAAGCCCAATTCGGTGGCCACCCGGTGGACGAACGGCCGAAAGCCCACGCCCTGAACCACCCCGGTCACCAGGTACCGTCGGCGCCGCGTGGTTGTGAGCGCCGTCATGTCAACCGCCACAGAATGATCCGGTTGTTACCTGAGTCCGCCACGGCCAGCCGGTCACCGCGCAGCCAGATTCCGTACGGCCAGCAAAGTGAATCGTGGGTCACGGCGCTCCAGCGGTTTTCGCCGTTGGCCTCGAACGTCGGCTGCGCCAGGACGTGATCGGCGCCGCGGCCGTCGTCCGGGACACCGTCCCAGAGCAGGACGCGGTTGTTGGCCGTGTCGGCGACCGCCACCCGGTCGACGGTGCCTTCCGTGCTGTCCAGGCTGACCGCGTAAGGGAAGCGGAACCGATCTGCGCACTGTGGTCCGTACGGCCATTCACGGGCGGTGCGGAAGTCTGGTTGGCCGAGGAGCCGGTCGGCCGGCCGGTCGCCGTCGGGCAGCGGTGTCCACCCGAGCACGCGATGATCACCTGCATCGGCGACCAGAAGCAGGTCGTCACGTCCCGTAATGGCATGCGGCCAACGGAAGCTGGCGGGACCAACCTGCGCCCCGCGGTTCTCTTCACGGCTAGCGGCGTCGGGCTGGCCGAGCACGATGTCGGCAGGCTGGCCGGGCTCGGGCAGGCCGCCCGTCCACCCCAACACCCGGCGGTTGCCGGTGTCGGCGACCCAAAACACCGAGCCGACCACCGCGACGCCGAACGGCCAATAGAACGACGCGGCGGAACACTCGCCGCCGGCGTTCGGCTCGACCGTGCAGCCATCAATCTGGCCAAGCACGAAATCCGGCGGTGTCGAACTTGTTTGGGGCACGGAGTTCCACACCAGAATGCGATGATGCCAGGCGTCGGCGACGATAAGCCGCCCGTCGTGTACCAGCACACCGGCGGGAAGGTTCATACCGTTCCGCGGACCGCGCCCGGCCGCCGCGCGTCCCTCGGTGGTGCCATCCGGCTGCCCGAGCACGACATCGGCGGGCTGTTCGTCGCGGGCGGGCAGGCCGTGCCAGATCAGCACCCGATGGTTGCCGGAATCGGCGACGACTAGATGCTTCTCATCGAAGAATACGCCGCGGGGCGAGTACATCCACGCCAAAGTGGGTGTCGCTGCTGGCAACGCCAGGCCGCCGGGTGCCGGCGCGCCCAGCCACACCTCGGGCACCCAGCCACCGGACAGGTCCGGCGCAGTCGGAGAGTCGGCGCGCGGTGGCCGTGGCAGCAGACTGGTCCGCACCGTCAGCCGTGTCATTGCCCCACCCGAACCCAGATCCGGCCGTTGTCGATGCGCAGCGGCAACTGCTCAAGTTGAGCCGCCGGCGCGGTGAGGCACTCGCCGGACGCGGCGTCGTAACAAAACCCGTGCCACGGGCATGTCAGCGTGCCGTTCTGAGCGTCGAGCACCGCGTTATCCAAAGGCAAAGCCTCGTGGGCGCATTCGTTGACGTAGGCCGCAAGTTGTCCATCGAGATTCACCACCAGCACCGAGACCTGCTGCCCGGAGTGGGGTGCGGTCAACTCGACCGCGACGAAATCGCCCACGGGCACATCGTCGGTCGCACCTGCCGGCGCCCAGCCCTCGTCGACGGGGTGGCGGGCGGCGAACAGGGATTCGGCTGAAATCAGCGTCGGCTCCGGCTCGTTCGGCAGCACCTCTACCGCGTTGATCGATGCGACGCCCTCGACGAGCGCCTTTTCCACCAGGTTGCGCAGCGTCACCGACGACATCGAGCATCCGTTGCATGCCCCCTGCAGGCGGACGAACGCCGTGCGCTCCTCGATGCGCACCAGGGCGACGTCGCCGCCGTGGCCCTGCAGTTGCGGCCGGACGGCGTTGAGGGCCTTGACGGCCTGGGTCATCGGGTCCGGACGCACGATCTCGTGCAGCGACAGCAGCAGATGGACAACGGGATCATCGACGAGGTCGAAAAGGACTGCGCGGGCGTCGTCGTCGGCGCGCATGCGGCGCACGATGGTCACCAATCCCGCTCGGTGAACCGCCTCGATGGCCCCCTTCAACTCCTCGGCCACGGCGCGCGCGGCCGGGTCCAGCCCCTGCAGCGCCGCGATCGCGTCGTCGACGCGTCTCGCCAGTTCCTCGAAGGTCGGCTCCGAGGCGGCACCATGGCCGTTTGACGGCGCCTGGGTGACGGCTGTCGACATCACACCCTCCCGCCTTCTTCGGTGCTGGAAAGTACGCGCTGGCGCGCGATTTCGTCGAGCACCCCGCGCACGGTGCGCACCGAGTCGTCGTCGCCCATCTCCTCGAAGAGGAACCGCGCCTCGTAGAGCTTGGCCTTCGCGTCGTCGAACATCCCCAGGTGCGCCAGGACGTTGCCCTGGTTGGCCAACACCCGGGCCCGGCCGAGGGGATGGGTTGCGCGGTCCCGTGTCTGCAGGACGGCCTCGTATATCTCGACGGCCTCGACCAGGTTTTCCCGGTTGTGGCGCGAGGGCGTATACACGAGCGAGTTGGCGAGGTTCAGCTGCACGCTGGCCCATTCGTCCGGGTGGTCCTCGCGGGTGTACACGGTCAGCGCCGACCGCAACGACTGGGCCGCCACGCCCAGCCGCAGCTGGCTGGACGCCTCGACCATCGGCATGGTCAGGTAGGCCGTGGCCAACCCGGCGTGCGCGGCGGCCCACACCAACGGCGCGTCCTCGCGTTTGATCAGCTGCAGCGCCGAGTGGTAGTGCGGGATGGCGGTCGCCAGCAGCTCCGGCCGCGTCGCCGCGTCCTCGTGCAGCAGGCCGGCCAGGCACAAATGGGTTTCGGCGCGGGCGACGCGCAGCCCGTCGGCGGCACCGAGCGCACCGAGCGCCTTTCGCAGCCGGGTCTCGCAATCCGGGTCGCGAGTGTCCCGGCCGATCGCACCGGCGGCGGCGAGCAGGGTCCCGGCCAGCGGCGCCGACACCGGCGCCGCGGCCTCCGCGGCCCGGTCGAGCAACTCGATGGCGGCGTGCGGATTTCCCTCGGCGAGGGCATGACCTGCCCGGACGGAAAACACGGTGGCGGCCAGCTCACCCTCCGTGATCTCGCAATCCGGCGGGGTGTCGATGCGACCCAGCGTGAACAGCACCACATCGACGAGGACCGCGAACCTGCCCAATTCAGTGCGCAGTTCGTCGGGGTCGGCGCCGTCGGGGTCCAGGACGAAGCGGTTGTAGCGGGCGACCGGGTCCGTGCGGTTGGCCAGCGCGGCTATCGCGGCGTCTCGCTGACCGGCGGCGGCAAGCTCGTGGGGTCGCAGGCTCTGCGGCCAGCTTTCGGGGGGCCGCCCGGCCAGCATCTCCATGCGTGCGGCTTCGGTATCGGCGCCGGCGGGAATCAGCATGTAGCCCAACGGAAGCGGGAAGAGGCCGAGCGGCTGCGGCGGCAGCGCCAGCTGTGTCCTTGCCTTCAGCGATTCAGCCATTGAGCGGCCCCCTGATGTCACGTTCGGCGCCCCGCTTGATCATCCGGGCCGACAATTCGGCGCGGGCCTTGGTCGCGTGCGTGTCGATGCGCTTGCGCACTACGCCGTCGGCGAACACCACCACGATGTCGACGGCCCAGCGTCCGCGCTCCTCCGACACGACGGTGTCGACGCTGAGCGCCTCGTCGGCGGAGCTGTCTTCGCGCCGCCGCGTGCGGCGGTTCGGGTCCGGGTCGACGTCGGGATGCTCGGCCACGAGTATCACTACTGCTGCTCCAGCGGAATCCGAAGCGCACCATGCTCGTCGTCCCAGAACGCACGGCGCACTCCGGCGGGGATCACATCGTCGAGCACCTCGCGGACCAGCACCGCGCGATCGCCGGCGGGGGTGCGCTGCTTGAGCAGCAGCCCGCCATTGCGCGGTCCCCGCAGCGGCAACAGCCAGAGCTGGTCGTCGTGGACGGCTCCGACGGCGACGTGCGCGGGAAAGTGAGCCGCGGACAGTGCAGCGGACAGCCGCAAGTAGCCGTCGGCGGTGAACTGCACCGTGAGGTCCGCCGGATCGCTCGGCTCGGGCGGCCGCAACGGCGAGATATATTCCGCCTCAATCATTTCCATCACCTCGTCCATCGCCGTGGCCACTTCGGGCGACAGTTCGGCACCCAGGGCGACGTTGGCCGCCTCGATGAGGAAGACGGTGACGTCGGAAGGGCACGCGTCGGCCAGCGCCCAGCGGGCGAACGCGATCGCATGGTCCCAGCGGAACGAGTGGGTGTGCAGCCCCTCCAGCGGAGGCAACTCGGCCAGTTCGGCGCCGGGGACGCGGTATATCGTCCCGGGCCGGGCGCCGGTGGCCGAGGCGTCGACGATCACCACTCGTTCCGCGCCGCGCATCTGAAAGGCCACGTCCATCCCGGCGGTGCCGCCGTCGACCAGCCGGAGCCCGTCGGGCATGCCCCGTTCCCACAAGTGGCGCACCAGGATTGGGCCCACTCCGTCGTCGCCGCGCAGCAGGTTGCCGCAGCCGATCACCAGCATGGCACAGCCCGGCGGTTCCAGGTCCAGCTGTGATCCGCCGGGTTGTGCCGTCGCGTCAGGGTTGGTTGCCGTGGGAATCACACCATTCCATTGACGACGAATTTCGAGAGTTCACGTCCGGTCTTGCCGTCGTAGGCGTGCACGGTACAGACCAGGCAGGAGTCGAAGCTGCGGGCCACGTGGCCCAACTCGACGGGGTCCTCGGGGTCGACGATCGGCGAGCCGACCAGCGCCTTCTCGATGGGGCCGAGGGTCTCGGCGCCGTCGCGCGGCCCGATGTTCCATGCCGTTGGGGTCACCACCTGATAGTTCTTGATCTTGTTGTCCTCGATGACGATCCAGTCCGACAACGATCCCCGGGCCGCCTCGGTGGACCCGAAGCCCATGCCCTCGGCGTGCTCGATGGGCTTGGTGTAGAAGCTTTCCTTGAGGTTGAGCTGGTTGAGCCATTCGCGGGTCCACTTGTAATACTTCGGGGCCTCGTGCATGCGGGCCAACTGACGCACGAACACGCTGGGGCCGATCGCGTTGTAGAGATCGACGAACAACGGGTCGTCGTCCTGATGAGCAGCGGCGTTGGGACCGCCCGCGGCCATCCGCCGCGCCAGCGGTCCGGCCTCCAGCGGGACGTGCCCGAGGGTCGGGACGTCGTAGCGCGGGGACTTGGCCCAGCTGTACTTGCCCTGCTTGCGGCCTTCCTCGGGGTCGATCGGGATGGTCTCCCCCTCAAAGGGATGCAGGGCCCCGGTACCCTTGTAGAAGGAGTGCGTGACGTCCTCGCGAACGCGGGCCTGGTCGAATTCCGACCACTTGCCGCCGGCGAAGATCCCGGATCGCCCGATCAGCGCCGCGTTGCGTCCGTCGATGGTCGGGTGCTCGTACAGCGAGGGCTCGAAATAGGTGCCGGTGGCGATGTAATTGCCGACGCCGCGGCCGTACTTGTCCAGGCCGACGTCGAGGCAGTAGCGGATGAAGAACCCGCAGTCGCTGTTGTGTTGCGCCTCGTTCTCGTCGACCCAGTCGAGCACGTCCTGCCAGGTCTTGTTGGCCAGCCACCGATCCACCGAGCAGCCGAGCCATTGCTTTTCGAGCCACTCGTCCTTCCAGTGCTCGAGGATCGAGATCGAACGCGTCACGTCGGAGAGGGTGGGAGCACACATCACCCCGCCGGGCACCATGAAGCTCGAGTGCGGCCACTGGCCGCCGAAAATGGCATACACCTCAACCGGTTTGGCCGACAGCACCACACCGGGCTGATAGCTGGCGCCGACGTAGGGCGCGAACCGGCGCACGGCTTCGGCGTACAGCTTGGACTTGGCGTAGTTCTTGTTGGTGAGATCGATCGCGAACAGTGCGTAGAAGTAGCGCGGAATCGACTGCAGCGTTTCGCAGGCCTGACAGATGTTGCGTATCAGCGTCGCGTTCTGCGGCACGTGGGTGCGCCACGCGGTGTCCAGGGCGTAGGCGGACTTGTACAGGTGGCTGCCGCCGCAGATGCCGCAGATTCGCGGCGTGACCACCAGGCCGGCCTGCGGATCCTTTCCGCGCAAGATGATTTCGAAGCCGCGGAACATCGCGGCCTCGGTCCACGCCGAGGTCACAACCCCGTCTTCGATGGTGACACGCACGTCGAGGTCACCCTCGACGCGCCCGAGCGGGCTGACAAACAAATCCAACGCGGTCATTCGGTAAGTCCTTTCAAGGGCTTTGGCTGAGCTTCGGGAGGGCAGCGCGGGCTGGGATCAGACGACGAACATGTCCTCCTTGGACCATTGCGGCGCCGCGATGCGAGCGGCCGCGGCGTGGGCCATGTACGTGAGGTGGTCGCTGCCCTCGGGGACTTCCTTGGGGATCATGCCGCTGACTTTCTGGGTCTTGAACACCGTGCCGGGAGCCAGGTCGAAGTGCGGGAATTCGGGTTCCGTGCAGCCCAGGCACGGCATGCCCGCGCGGGTCTTCGACGATTGGCGGTTCCACAGGATCCGGTTGCAGGGGGAGTGGGTCATCGGTCCGCGGCAACCGAATTCGTAGAACAGGCAGCCCGTCCGCGTGCCCTCGCCGAAGGAAAGCGTCGATTGCTTGTATTCGAAGAACTGCACTCGGGTGCAGCCGGTCTGGGTGAACGTCTTGAAAAACGTCTCCGGCCGGTGCAATTCGTCGAGGGTGATGTCGCCGGCACGGCCGGTGGCCAGTGCCACGATGATCTGGGTGATCCAGTCCGGGTGCGCGGGGCAGCCGGGGATGTTGATGACCGGCAGGCCCATCTTGGAACGGAAGTCGGGGCCGAGGAACCCGCCCTTGCGGCGCTTGTGGAACTGCAGGCCGGTCGAGGCCGACGGGTTGGGCTCGGTGGCGGGGATGCCGCCCCAGCAGGCGCAGTCGCCGATCGCGACGACGATCTGGGCCGCGGCGCACAGGTCGGTAACCCAGTCCTTCATCGGCCGGTCGGCGAACATGTCCATCCGGCCGGTGCCGTTGGGGGCCTCGATGACGGAGCCCTCGAAGACGAAGATGTCCAGCGGCCGCTCGCCTCGGGCGCAGTCCCAGAACACTTTTTGGGCGTTGTCACCGAGTTCGAGGCCCAGCGACGGATGCCACAGCAAGTCGAGGCCGAAGTCGACGATCAGGTCGACGACGTTGGGTTCCTCGGCGTTGAGGAACGACATCGTGTTGCCGCTGCACGCGCCTCCCTGGAACCAAAGCACGGACGCCATAAAAACTCCTCTCGATACCCCTTGGGGTGGGCTGGTTTGGTGCTGGACTAGGTGGCCGCGTGGCGGGCTGCCGGGGCCGTGTCTGCTTGTGCAAGCCTTCGACCGAAGGCCCGTGCGATCTGGATCATGAAGCCCAAACCGCGTGACACGTCAGGGTCTTTCGTCACCCGCATCAGCGCGAAGACGCCCTTCGGCCCACGCGGGTCGGCGGCGGCGGCGCGTTTACCTTCCAGCAACGCCTCGCCGACGTCGGCGATGATCTCGACGGTCTGCGGGTCGGCCAGGGCGGAGCGCAGTAGCCGATCGAGCCCGGGTGTGGCGTTGACGACGGCGGCGGAGAGCCGGCTGACGCTGTCGCTGAGGGCGGCGAAGTCCACGCTGGGCCACAGGGTCTGACCGCCACCCGACGCCGCAACCCCCCTGATCTCCGCGACGCCCGACGCCACGTTGTCACCGATCACCTCGGCGCGGCGCAGCAGCCCGTCGAGGCCGACGACGATCGTCGCCAGCAGATCGGCGTGCTCGAGGAGCACCGAAAGCGACGAAGCGATCCGGGGATCCTCCAGCGCGGCGATCACCTCGTCCCCGGGGGACTCGGCGACGAGCGCATCGGTGTCAAAGCCCTCGATGAGCGAAGCGTGTGCAGCCACCCAATCCCTCCTAGCCCGGTGTGTCGGTGGTCACACACGCTAGCCCCACGAAACCATCGGGCCTATCGCTTTCGCGCAATGACTGTCAGAATTGCGCAAACTTATGTGCGTAGATGCGCTCAATACGCCGAGGAGTCTTGAATGATCGCCGCGAACTGTTCACCGAATTGTCAATTCCGTGCCTGCCCAGGGGTGGGTTGGCGCTAGTGTCTCGCCTGGCCAGGCTCGGTTTCATCGACACCCGCCGCACCGGCGATCCGGTTCGGCGCAAGGTGCGTTCGCGCGGCGTGCCGCCCGCGCTGGCTGACAACGAGATCTTTTACACCGAAAGCGTCCGGGAGGCGGGCTCGCTGCTCAGCCGTGCGCTGGCGCCGGGCTGGATTACGTTGGGAGAGGACGCATCTGGCTTCGCCGCCACCATGCACGGGGTGCGGTTTCGCGATATCAGCATGCTCTATCTGGATCTGCACGTCCGTTCGACGCTTGAAATACCTGCTCTCGGCCGCTACTTCGCTGTGCACATGCCGATGAACGGGCGCGCCCGGTGCCACCACAACGGGCACGAGTTCGAGGCCAACACCATCAACGCCTTGGTCACCAGCCCGGGGGCCGCCCTGACCATGCATTTCGACGACGATTCGCCCCAGCTGCTGATCCGCATCGAGGAGCCGGCGTTGCTGGAATACCTGACGCGCCTCCGCGGCCGAAGGCTGTCCAGGCCGCTCGTGTTTCACCCCGAATTCAACCTGGCCAGCGACGTAGCGGTGCGCTGGCATGCCGCCGTCCAGCTGCTGCATACGGAGGTCTACCACGCCGGCTCGCTGGTGCAGCGCGGTCACGGAATCAGCGGGATCGAGGAGCTGCTGATGAACAGCTTGCTGTACATCCAGCCCTCGAACTACCACGAGGAGTTCATCCGGCCCGTGACCGATTCCGGCCGCAAGGTGGTGCAGGAGGCGATCAAGTACATCGAAGCGAACCTGGCCGAGCCGATCAACATGGAGTCGATCGCCCGCAACGTCCACATGAGCATCCGCTCGATACAGCAGGGGTTCCGCGAGGAACTGGGGATGTCGCCGATGACCTATGTCCGCGACCGCAGGCTCGAGCGCGTGCACGCCGAGCTGGCCGATGCCATGCCGGGGGATGGCGTCACGGTAACCGACGTCGCAACCCGTTGGGGCTTCAACCATCTCGGCAGCTTCGCCGTCGAATACCGGAAACGCTGGGGAATGAGTCCGTCAGAAACGTTGCGCCAGTAGACCGCCGACGGGTGTATGGTCTCGTCTGACTCGAGGAGGCCGGCCGTGCACGAACTGTCCATCTGCAATTCGATGGTCGGAATCGTGCGTAAGCACGCGGCCGGCCGCGGGATCCAAACCGTGCACGTGCGGATCGGGGCGCTGCGCCAGATCGTGCCCGAGACCCTCGTCTACTGCTGGTCCCTGGTCACCGAAAGCTCCGAATTAGCGGGCGTCGAGCTCCGGGTGGAGCGCATACCCGCCAAAATCCGGTGCGCCGGCTGCGGCCGGGAAACCGTGCTCGATGCGGTCGTCATGGCGTGTTCGTCCTGCGGCGGGGCCGCGGTCGAATTGGTTGAGGGGGACGAATTCCTCATCACTTCACTCGATTTGGCGGAGGTGTGACAGATGGGCAGATTCCATCGGCATGACGACGGCGGTCATCACCACGGCCACGCGCATGAGCACGACCATCCGCACGAGCACGACCATCCGCACGACCACGGTGATCACGCCGGCTACGCGACCGGCACCGAGCGGGTGATGGTGCTCGAGCGGATCTTTGACGAGAACGACAAGACCGCGGCGGCCAACCGCGCCGACTTCGACAACGCGGGCCTGACGGCGGTCAACCTGATGTCGTCCCCGGGCGCGGGCAAGACCACGCTGCTGGCCGAGACCCTCCGGCGGCTGCAGGACCGGCTGCGGATCGGCATTATCGAGGGTGACATCGAAACCAGCATCGACGCCGACCGGCTCGGCGGCTTCGGCGCGGCGGTGTCGCTCATCAACACCGCCAACGGATTCGGGGGCGAGTGCCATCTCGACGCGCCGATGGTGCGTTCGGCCCTGCCCCGCCTGCCCCTGGCCGAGCTCGACCTGGTCGTCATCGAGAACGTCGGAAACCTCGTGTGCCCGGCGGAATTCGACGTCGGCGCCCACGCGAGCGCGATGGTGTATTCGATCACCGAGGGCGAGGAGAAGCCGCTGAAGTACCCGGTGATGTTTCGCTCGGCCGACCTCGTCATCGTCAACAAATTGGACCTGATTCCGCACCTCGACTACGACCTGCCGACGTTCTACGCGAACCTGAACGCGGTCAACCCCGGTGTCGCCGTGGTCGAGACGAGCGCCCGGACCGGTTCGGGCATCGACGACTGGTGTGAATGGCTCGCCGAACTCCACCGGGCGGCGCACGCCGGCGCGGCCACCCGGCCGGCCACCTAGAAGGGGGATGGCCGGCCATGGCCGCTCGGGCATCCTGCGGGCATGCTTGCCGACCGCACCACCCTGGTCCAGTTTCTGATCGAGGAACGCCGCCGACACCCAGACGCGTCGGGAGACCTCAACGGCCTCATCCTCGACGTCGCCCTGGCCTGCAAGGCGATCTCGAAACGAGTGGCGGCCGGTGCGCTGGGCGGGGTGCTGGGCTCGGTCGAGCACACCAACGTGCAGGGCGAGGTCCAGCAGAGGCTCGACGTCCTGGCCAACGACTACTTCCTGCGCGCCACCGAATGGGGTGGCCACGTCGCCGGCATGGTGTCCGAGGAGCTCGAGGAGCCCTACCGGTTGCCGGCCGAGTATCCACGGGGAAAGTACCTGCTGTTGTTCGATCCCCTCGACGGCTCGTCGAACATCGATGTCAACGTCTCGGTCGGCAGCATCTTTTCGATACTTGCGGCCGCCGCGCCGGGCGCGGACCCCGAGCCGGGGGATTTCCTGCAGCCCGGCTCCCGGCAGGTCTGCGCGGGCTACGCGATCTACGGACCATCGACGATGCTGGTCCTGTCGGTGGGAACCGGCGTGCACGCGTTCACCCTCGACCCGAACCTCGGCGAGTTCGTGCTGACCCGTCAGTCGATCCGAATCCCGCCGGAAACAAAAGAATTCGCGATCAACGCGTCGAACCAGCGGTTCTGGGAACCGGCGGTGCAGCGCTACGTGCAGGAGTGTCTGGCCGGACGGACGGGCCCCCGGCACAAGGACTTCAACATGCGCTGGGTTGCCTCGCTGGTTGCCGAAACCCACCGGATCCTCACCCGCGGAGGCATTTTCCTCTACCCGCGCGACTCGCGCGAGCCCGCCAAGCCGGGTCGGTTGCGGCTGCTCTACGAGGTGAACCCGGTGGCGTTTTTGATCGAGCAGGCCGGCGGCGCGGCCAGCACCGGACGCGCGCGTGTGCTCGATGTGGTTCCCGGCGAGCTGCATCAGCGGGTCTCGTTCGTGTTCGGGGCCCGCGAGGAGGTCGCCCGCATCGAGGAGTACCACGGCGAGAGCTACGAATTGACCTCCACGCTGCCCCTGTACGGCACGCGCGGCCTGTTCCGCACCGCGGTGGGCTGAGCGTCATGTCACGCAGGCATCCCATCGTCTCGGTGACCGGCTCGTCGGGAGCGGGCACGACGTCGGTAATGCGCACCTTCCAGCAGATATTCCGTCGCGAAGGCGTCAACGTCGCCTATGTGGAGGGCGACAGTTTTCACCGTTTCGATCGCCTCGGCATGAAGGAGGCGATCGCCGACGCCCACGCCCGTGGTGACCACGCCTTCAGCCACTTCGGCCCGGAGGCAAACCTTTTCGAGGACCTCGAGGAATTGTTCCGGACGTACGGCGAAGCGGGGACCGGCAAGTTCCGCAAATACCTGCACGACGACGAGGAAGCCAAACCGTACGGCCAGCCACCCGGCACCTTCACGGCCTGGGAGGAGATCCCCGAGGGTACGGACATGCTCTTCTACGAAGGGCTGCACGGTGCGATCACTACGGAAACGGTGGACGTCGCCCGCCATGCGGACCTGCGCATCGGCGTGGTACCGGTGATCAACCTCGAGTGGATTCAAAAGCTTCACCGCGACAAGAACGTTCGCGGTTACACGTCAGAGGCGGTCACCGACACCATCCTGCGCCGGATGCCTGACTACGTGAACTACATCTGTTCGCAATTCTCCAATACCGACGTCAACTTTCAGCGCGTTCCGGTGGTCGACACGTCGAACCCGTTCATCGCCAGGACCATCCCGACGGCGGACGAATCGATGCTGATCATCCGGTTTCGCGATCCGCACGGCATCGACTTTCCCTATCTGCTGGCGATGCTGCACGACTCGTTCATGTCGCGCCCGAACACGATCGTGTGTCCGGGCGGCAAAATGGATTTGGCGATGCAGCTCATCTTCACCCCGATGATCCTGCGGCTGGTCGACCGGCGAAACGCGGAGCTCCGCAACGCGGATCTGGTGAGCCGCTGATCGACCGTGACTACACCATCCTGGCGAACGGCGTTGTCCCGGCGCGAGTGGGCGCACGTGGCGGCCATGGCCGGTGTTGTCATCGCGCTGCATCTCACCGGATGGTTGGTCCTGATCGCGTTTGTGGTGCCGCAGCACCTGAGCGTCGGCGGCCGGGCGCTGGGCGTCGGCGTGGGTCTCACCGCATACATGATCGGCCTGCGGCATGCCTTCGATGCGGATCACATCGCCGCGATAGACAACACCACCCGAAAGTTGATGAGCGACGGGCAGCGCCCGCTGACCACGGGATTCTTTTTCTCGCTGGGACATTCGACGGTGGTGTTCGTGGTGGCCCTGTTGCTGTCGATAGGCATCAGAACGCTGAGCGGGCCTGTCCTGAACGACGCCTCGACACTGCATAGGTACGCGGGCCTTTTCGGAACCACAGTGTCCGGCGTCTTCCTCTATCTGATCGCCGGCATCAACATCGCGGTGCTCGTGGGGATCGTTCGGATTTTCCGCCGGATGCGGCGGGGCATATACGACGAAGGCGAGTTGGAGCGGCAGTTGAACAACCGCGGGCTGGCGGCCCGGTTCCTGCGACGCTTCACAAAATCCATTCGCAGCCCATGGCAGTTGTACCCGCTCGGAGTGTTGTTCGGCCTGGGTTTCGATACCGCGACCGAGGTTGCGCTGCTGGTGCTGGCCGGCAGCAGCGCCGCGGCGGGCGTGCCGTGGTACGCCATTCTGTGCCTGCCGGTGTTGTTTGCGGCCGGCATGAGCCTGCTCGACACGATCGATGGTTCGTTCATGAACTTCGCCTATGGCTGGGCATTTTCCCGGCCCGCGCGCAAGGTCTACTACAACATCACCATCACCGCGCTGTCGGCGGGGGTGGCGCTCATCGTCGGCAGCGTCGAGCTGGTCGGGGTGCTTGCCGACCAGCTCGGGTTGACGGGCGACTTCTGGGAATGGTTGCGCGGCATCGATTTGAATACGGTCGGCTTCATCATCGTCGGGTTGTTCGCGTTGACATGGGCCGTCGCGCTGCTAGTTTGGCGCTTCGCCCGCATCGAGCAGCGGTGGAGCGGGCTGGCCGAAGATTAAGCGGACTCTGTTCAGCGGCACAGCGCGCGAACGACGATTTCGGCGGCGAGCTGGGCGGTGAAGTGGCGCGAATTCCGCGGGCCGGCGAGGTCCACCAGGCGAAACTCTCCGTGCACGTATCGCCGGCTCGCCCGGGCCACGGCGTCGGCCGTGCGGGAACTGACCAGGGCGGTGGTGTCGACTTCGACGGGGCCGCAGTCCTTTTCGCGGACCGAACCGTCGAGGTCCGGCACGCGCGGGTGGCCGCAGTCGATGACAACCAAGCCCGTGAACCGCCCCCGCTGGCTCGCGGCCAGGCTCCACGCCAACTCGCCCCCGCTGCGGTCGCCGACCAGCAGCGCGCTGTCCACCTCGAACTGGTCCAGGATGCGGATCACCGACTTCGGACTCAGGTCGGGGTGGGCGGGGATCGTCAGCGTCCGGAACGTCGCGACATGCAGCCGATCGCGGACGGCGTCATAGGCGTCCTGCCCGCCCGGCACCTCGTCCAGCATGATGACCACCCGGCCCCCGTCAGGACCGCTCAGCCTCACCGGCACCCGAAATCCGTCGAGTGTGTCGGCGGCGCAGACATATTCGTGATCCGCGGTCGACGACGGGTGGGCCATCAGTCCGCGTAGCGGTGACCCGGCGGCTGCCGGGTGGCGTAGGCGAAGGTGGTGTACCCGATGCGCCGGTCAGATCCCTCGGCGCGATCGAGCCGGAAACCCGGCTCGTCGGCGGGACGCTGCACGATGAACGAGAACGCGGTGGTCTGCCGGCCCAGGCGGGCGTCGTACGCGTTGAGGCGGACGTATGCGGTGGGATAGGCGCTTCGGCAGGCGTTGACTTCCAACAGAACACCCGCCGCGTCCTTGAGGTCGAACATCGGCAGGCCCCACATCTCCCAATACACGTTGCGCGGATGCGGGTCGTCCGTGAACTCGACCGAGAGCGGCCAATCGTTGTCCAACGCATAGTTGATCTGGGCCGTGATCTCGTCGTCGGTGAAGTCCGGTAGGTAGGAGAAGGTGCCTTGGGTGATACGCATTTCAGTTTCCGATCTGGTTCAGGAGAGTGTTGGCGTCGCGACAACGTCGGGCGTGTCGGTCGATTCGTAGTTGAACGAGATGTCACCCCAGGTGGCCAGCGCGGTGTCGAGGGCGCGGTTGCTGGAGGCGGCCTTCTTCAGGATCTCGGGCCCCTCCTTGTAGTAGTCGCGACCCTCGTTGCGCGCCTTGATCATTGCCTCCAGGGCGACGCGGTTGGCTTCGGCGCCCGCGGCGATGCCCATCGGATGACCGATGGTGCCGCCGCCGAATTGCAGGATGACGTCCTCGCCCAGGTAATGCAGCAGCTGGTGCATCTGGCCGGCATGGATGCCGCCGGAGGCGACAGGCATCACGCCGGGCATTGACGCCCAATCCTGGTCGAAATACAGGCCCTTGATTGGGTCGGCCGGGATGTGGTCGAGGCGCAGCGTGTCGTAGAAGCCGGCGATGGCGTGCGGGTCGCCCTCCAGCTTGCCCACCACGGTTCCCGCGTGGATGTGGTCGACGCCGGCCAGCCGCATCCACTTGGAGATCACCCGGAAGCTGACCCCATGGGTCTTCTGGCGGGTGTAGGTGCCGTGCCCGGCGCGGTGCAGATGCAGCAGCACACCGTTGGCGCGCGCCCAGTTGGCCATCGACTGGATCGCGGTGTATCCGATGGTCAGGTCGATCATCACGATCACCGAACCGAGTTCCTTGGCGAAATCGGCTCGTTCGTACATCTGCTCCATGGTGCCGGCGGTGACATTGAGGTAGTGGCCCTTGATCTCGCCGGTGGCCGCCTGCGCGCGATTGACGGCCTCCATGCAGAACAGGAATCGATCGCGCCAGCGCATGAAGGGCTGCGAGTTGATGTTCTCGTCGTCCTTGGTGAAGTCGAGCCCGCCGCGCAGGGCCTCGTAGACGACGCGGCCATAGTTGCGCGCCGAAAGCCCGAGCTTCGGCTTGGTGGTTGCGCCCAACAGCGGCCTCCCGAACTTGTTCAGGTGTTCGCGCTCCATCACCACTCCGTGCGCGGGGCCCTGGAAGGTCTTGACGTACTGGGTCGGAATACGCATGTCTTCCAGGCGAAGAGCTTTGAGCGGCTTGAAGCCGAACACATTGCCGATGATCGAACTGGTCAGGTTCGCGATCGACCCTTCCTCGAACAGATCCAGGTCGTAGGCGATCCACGCGATCCACTGCCCCGGCGTGTTCGGCACCGCGTCCACCCGGTAGCACTTGGCTTGATAGTGCTCGAATGTGGTCAGCCGGTCCGTCCAGACCACCGTCCACGTCGCGGTGCTCGACTCACCGGCGACCGCGGCGCCGGCCTCCTCCGGCGGAACACCCGGTTGCGGTGTAATCCTGAAGGCGCACAGGACATCCGAGTCCTTCGGGACGTAATCCGGTTGCCAATAACCCATTTCGGCGTAAGGAATGACGCCGGCGTTCCATCGATCTGTCATGTCCGGAATGCTGCCAGCCAATTCTCAACATGTCTATTGAGAATCCGCCATTGAAACTGAAGCTATCACTTGACTAACTCACCCGGTGCATCCACCAGGTTGGTGAGGTCCGGGCGCTTCGGCCCGGATAGCTTCCAACACACGACCACGTAGCAGAAGGGGCACCACCGAATGACGACCTGTCGACAGACCGCCGCGCGAATGATGGAGCTCGGCAAGGGGATTCTGGCTGCCGACGAAAGCATCGCCACCATGTCGAAGCGGCTCCAAGAGGCCGGCGTCGAACCGACCGCCGAAAACCGGCGCCTCTACCGCGAACTCCTCGCCACGGCGCCCGGTCTCTCCGAGAGCGTGTCGGGCATCATCGTCTGCGACGAAACCCTCCGCCAGAGCTTCAGCGACGGAACACCGTTCGCCGAGGCGGTGCGCGGGTTGGGCATCCTGCCCGGCATCAAGGTGGACACCGGCGCCAAACCGTGCCCGGGGCTGCCCGGGGAGACGGTCACCGAGGGGCTGGACGGGTTGCCTGCCCGGCTGGCCGAGTACGCGGAGATGGGCGCGGCATTCGCCAAGTGGCGGGCGGTGTTCACGATAACCGACGCCACGCCCAGCCGTGGCGCGATCCGGGCCAACGCCAACTCCCTTGCGCGCTACGCCGCAGCCTGCCAGGGGGCCGGACTGGTGCCGATCGTCGAGCCCGAGGTGCTCATGGACGGTAGCCACAACCGGGGCGTCTGCCGGGAAGTGACCGGTTGGGTGCACACCGCGGTGCGAACCGAACTCGCGCTGCTCAACGTCGATTTGGCCGGCATCGTCCTCAAGCCGAACATGGTCCTCGAAGGCGAGGGCTACGCCCGGCAATCGACCCCGGCCGAGGTGGCCGACTTCACCGTGGGCGTGCTGCGGGCGTGGCCGGGCGATCTCGCTGGTGTGGCCTTCCTGTCCGGCGGCCAGTCACCCGAGCGGGCGACCGCCAATCTCGCGGCGATGCAGCAACATCAGACGCCTTGGCCGTTGACGTTCTCCTTCGGCCGGGCTCTGGTGTCGCCGGCGCTTTCGGCCTGGCGCGGGGACCCGGACCGCGTCGCCGACGGGCAGGCCGCGCTGGTCGAGCGGGTCGCCGCCAACGGGGCCGCGGTGCGGCTGCGCGGCGAACTTCAGTCGGTGTGAATCACCGAGGCCACGGTCTTGGTGCCCTCACCATGCCACGCCGTCGACGACGTCAGCGGTCAGGGCGGCGGTGTAGTCTCCGGACGCCGCATATCCGGCCGATCCGTACACGAACGCGGCTTGTGGGGTACCGACAGCGCACTCGAACGCCCGTAGACACATGTCGGTGAGGTCCACTCGCGAGATATTCTGTGACTGAATCCATTTCACGCAGGCCGCGCGGACGAATGCCAACCAGCCCTCGACGGCGATCTCGACGGCATCGCGCAGATGTCCCTCCGCGACAAGCTCATTGACCAGGCGCCGGCCCACGATGTTGAGCTCCTCGGCGATGATCGCCTGGATCGCCGGGTCGTCCGACAATGCGCCGCGGTTGATCGTGACGGCTTCGAAGGGATGATCGACAAACGATTGGATGTGGGCGTCGAGCGCGATGGCAAGCTGTTCGGCCAGCGGCAAGTGCGGATCAGGACTCACGCGTGCCAGAAACCGGCCACTAGCGCGCTCGAATATCGCTACATAGATGTCCCGCTTGCTCGCAAAATAGTGATACAAAGTCGCTCTCGAGACACCGGCGCGTGCGGCGATGTCCTCCATCCAGACATCTTCGTATGGTTTTTCCGCGAACAATGCTGCGCCTTCATCGAGCAGGTGTTCGCGTCGCTGGTGCGGCTTCAACCGGCGTCGTGCCACGTGCCCACGATCGCCGAACCGACGCGCGGGCCGTGGCTCGATCACCTCAGGCACGGCCGACGACCCACAGCGCGCGCCGCGTCGGATCGACCACCTCACGGCCGCCCGCGTCGTATTCGACCAGCACATGGCCGGGCGAGGTTGAGCGGATTCGCCCCAGACGGCCGAACACACCGGACGCCACACGCACCCGATCGCCGGCCATCGGAGCGTGGTGTGCGCGTGCGGGACCGTGGATAGCCGCGGCGGTGCGGGACATTTCGGCTCCTTTCGACAACGTTGCGTCGATTGTTGTCGCGCGGCGCCCGCCGCGGACGCCCCCGATGGGGGGTTGTCGGGGTGGTCGGGTGTTCAGCCCTCAGAATTGCCCCCTGACTGGGGGATGCACTGGCGAAAGCGTCGGAAGACCATGGCATTCCGATGACGTGAACGATCGATGGAGGCACATGTGACGGTCCGAGTGGGTATTAACGGCTTCGGCCGTATCGGACGCAATTTCTACCGGGCGTTGCTGGCTCAGCAGGAGGCGGGGACGGCCGATGTCGAGGTGGTGGCGGTCAATGACATCACCGATAACGCCACGTTGGCGCATTTACTCAAGTTCGACTCGATTTTGGGTCGGTTGCCCGATGACGTGAGCCTGGAGGGCGAGGACACCATCGTGGTGGGCACGCGGCGGATCAAGGCGCTCGAGGTGCGCGAGGGTCCCGCGGCGATGCCGTGGAGCGATTTGGGTGTGGACGTGGTGGTGGAGTCCACCGGGCTGTTCACCAACGCGGCCAAGGCCAAGGGCCATTTGGACGCCGGGGCCAAGAAGGTGATCATCTCCGCGCCGGCCACCGATCCCGACATCACCATCGTGTTGGGGGTCAATGACGATAAGTACGACGGCAGCCAGAACATCATCTCCAACGCCTCGTGCACGACGAACTGCCTGGCGCCGGTGACCAAGGTCTTGCAGGACGAGTTCGGCATCGTCAAGGGGTTGATGACGACCATCCACGCCTACACCCAGGATCAGAACCTGCAGGACGGTCCGCACAAGGACTTGCGTCGGGCGCGGGCGGCGGCGCTGAACATCGTGCCGACCTCGACCGGGGCGGCCAAGGCGATCGGGCTGGTGATGCCCGAGCTCAAGGGCAAGCTGGACGGGTATGCGTTGCGGGTGCCGATCCCGACCGGCTCGGTGACCGATTTGACCGTGGAGCTGGCCAAGGCGGCCAGCGCCGAGGACATCAACGCCGCGTTCAAGGCCGCCGCGGAGGGCCGCCTCAAGGGCATCCTGAAGTACTACGACGCCCCGATCGTGTCGGCCGACATCGTCACCGACCCGCACAGCTCGATCTTTGACTCCGGGCTGACCAAGGTCATCGACAACCAGGCCAAGGTGGTGTCCTGGTATGACAACGAATGGGGCTACTCCAACCGCCTCATCGACCTCGTCGCACTGGTCGGCGCCCGCTTGTGACGCGCGCTCCTCAGGGCAGGAACTGGCTCGTCTGAGCCACCAGATCAAACAGCGGTTGCGGCACGACACCGAGCAGCACCGTCGCCGCCGCCGCCACGGCGACGGACACCGCCGTAATTGGCGCCGGCGAATGCAACTGCGGCGTATGCGAATTCGGTTCATGGAAGAACATCGTCATGATGACGCGGGCATACGCGAACGCGGCTATCGCACTGCTCACCGCGCCGACGACAACGAGCCCGACCGCGCCCTGGCTCGCGGCGGCCTGAAAGATCGCGAGCTTGCTGACGAACCCGCTGGTGAGCGGGATGCCGGCGATCGCCAGGAGGAAAAGCGACATTGCGCCGGCGACCGCCGGCGAGCGCCGCCCTAATCCCGCCCAGTGCAACGTTTCCGGCACTTCCTCGCCGTTCGGCTGCCGGATCATGGTGACCAACGAGAAGGCGCCCATCGTGCTGACCGAGTATGCGGCCAGATAGAACATCGTCGCGGCGAACCCGGCCTCGGTCCCGGAAAACCCGAGCAACAGGAACCCGACGTTGGCCACCGAGGAATAGGCGAGCAGGCGCTTGATGTCGGTCTGGGTCACGGTGAGCACCGCCGCGACGACCATGGTGAGCGCAGCCACTGCCCAGAGGACGGGCCGCCAGTCGAGCACCAGGTTGGGCAGGGCCACGTAGCAGACCCGCGCCAGGGCGGCGAACGCGGCGATTTTCGTCGCCGCCGCCATCAGCGCGGTGATCGGGGTCGGGGCACCCTGGTACACGTCGGGAACCCACGAATGAAACGGGACCGCGCCGACCTTGAACAGCAACCCGGCCATCAGCAACCCGACTCCGGTCAGCGCCAGCGATGTCTGGCCGCCGCGGGCCGCCACCGCGCCGCCGATACCCGAAAACGTCAGCGTCCCGGCGTATCCGTATAGGAGTGCGACGCCGTACAACAGCAGCGCCGACGAAAACGCTCCCAGGAGAAAATACTTCAGCGCCGCTTCCTGGGACAGCAACCGCCGGTGTCGCGCAAGGCCACACAGCAGATACAGCGGCAGCGAAAGCACTTCCAGCCCAACGAAGACCGTCAGCAGGTCCGCCGCCGAGCTGAACACCAGCATGCCGCCGACGGCGAGCATAAACAGCGGAAAGACCTCGGTCTGGATGATCCCGCGCCCCGCGAGCCGCCGCTCTTCCGGGCCGCCGGGCACGGCGGAGCCCTGGTGCGCGAAGGCGGCAAGGCGACCCTGCGCGATCGGCGCCAGGGCGGCCATGCCGAGGACCACGACGGCGCCCTGAAAGAACAACGCGGGCCCGTCGGCCATCACCGATCCCATGACGGCGCCGCCGGGCCGGCCGGCGACCAGAACCACCGCGGCGAAAGCCGCGACGAGGGCACCCGAGGCCAAGGCGAGGTGCGCGGCATACCGACGGCCGCGCGGCAGCGCGGCTTCGACGACGACGCCCACGACGGCGGCACCGAACACGATGAGCATGGGGGAAAGCCGCGCGTACTCGACGCTCGGCACGCCAACGGTCACTTCGCTGTCACTTCCGGGACGCTGGTCAGTGTGTGCGCGACGGCCGGATTGATCACGTCGAGAGCGACTTTCGGGTAGACGCCCAGCGTGAGCAGGAGCGCGATGAGCGGCGCCACGACCGTGACCTCACGCGGCACCAGGTCACGCAGGCGGTCGGCACCCGCCTTGACGGGACCGGTCATGGTTCGCTGATACATCCACAGTATGTAGACGGCCGACAGCACCAGGGCGACGACCGCGGCGACCGCTGCCAGCGGGTAGCGCGTGAAGGTGCCGATCAGGACCAGGAATTCGCTGACGAACGGGGCCAGGCCGGGTAGCGCCAGGGCCGAGAGCCCGGCCACCAGAAAGGTGCCCGCCAGCACCGGCGCGGCCTTCTGCACGCCGCCGTAGTCCGCGATCGCGCGGGTGCCCTTGCGCGACACCAGGAACCCGGCGATCAGGAACAGCGCGGCGGTCGAGACGCCGTGATTGACCATGTACAGAGCCGAGCCGGACTCGCCCTGGCTCGTCATCGCGAAGATCCCCAAAATGATGAACCCGTAGTGGCTTATCGACGCGTACGCGATGAGGCGCATCAGGTCGCTCTGGCCGATCGCCACAACGGCGCCGTAGCCGATGCCGATCACCGCCAGGGTGATGATCAGCGGCCGGAAATGTATTGCCGCGCCGGGGAAAAGCTGCAGGCAGTAGCGCAGCATCCCAAAGGTGCCGACCTTGTCCACGACCGCCATCATCAGCACGGCCGTCGCGGGGGTCGCCGACGTCGCCACTCCGGGCAGCCAGGTGTGGAACGGCCACAGCGGTGCCTTGATGGCGAACGCCATCATGAAACCGAGGAACAACAGCTGCTGGACCACCGGATCCGTGGCGTGCGCGGCGCTCAGCAGGTCGCGGATGTCCAAGGTCGCTATCCCGGCCGGCGTGGCGAGCCCGTAAAGGCCGACGACCGCGGCGAGCATGACCAGGCCGCCGAACAGGTTGTATAGCAGGAACTTCAGAGCGGCCGACGAACCCCGAGGCCCACCGAATCGACCGATCAGGACATACAACGGAACCAACGTCGCCTCGAGGGCGACGTAGAAGAGCACGACGTCGAGCGCGACGAACGAGAGGAGCGCCAAGGATTCGACGGCCAGCATCAGCGCGACGTAGGTGTGGGTCGCCATCGGGCGATCGCCGGCGTCGTTCCATCCCGCGATGATCAGCAATGGCACCAACGCGGCGGTCAGCCCCACCAGCACGAGCGCGATGCCGTCGAGCCCGACCGTGTAGCCGGCCCCCAAAGCCGGTATCCACCGGTGAGATTCGACGAACTGGTATTGCGCGCCGCCGCTGTCGAACCGGCCCACCAGCACGGCGGCCAAGGCCAGGACGATCAGCGCCACACCAAGGCCCGCCCACTTCACCGCGGTTGGTCGGGAACGCGGCACCAGCGGCACGGTGCAGGCACCGATGGCGGGGGCCAGCCACAGGGCGGTCAGCCACGGCAAGTCACTCACCACGCCCTCACCACCAACACGGCGGCGACCGCCAGGACCGCACCGGCCAGCATGGACAGGGCATAGGAACGCGCGAACCCGGTTTGCCACCGCCGCAAGCGAACCGACGCTCGGGTCGTCAGCGCCGCGGCGCTCCTACGGCCCCGTCGATGCCCCGGTCGTCGATCTCCGTCAACGCGCGGGCCAGCTGAGCGCCGGGGCGCATGAAGACCCGTTCGTTGAACGCGTCACCGTAGAGGTCGTTCCGGGCCGCGACGGTAAGAGCCGACCCGGTCGGCGCCGGTGCGGGCACGGGGTTAGTCGCATACCTGCGGCAGGCAACGGCGACGCCCGCGGCGACGACCGCCAAAATCACCGCGGTGACGATGCCGGCCGGGGGAGCGGCGTGAACAGCCTCGTCAAAGCCGGTGACCGGCTCCAGCCAGTGCCGCAGCGTCCCACCGATCGCCAACGCGGCGCCGGACACCACCGAGCCCACCGACAGCACGATCATCGGCCACGTCATCAGCGCGACGGGCTCGTGCGGCCGAACGCCCGCTGCCCAACGCTTTTCCCCGAAGAACGTCATCAGCATGACCCGGGTCATATAGAAGGCCGTGACGCCCGCGCCCAGGATCGCCGCGCCGCCGAGCGCGAAACCCTCTGCGCCGCCGACGCCGAGCGCCGCCTCGATGATCCCGTCCTTGGAGAAGAACCCGGCCAACGGCGGCACGCCCAAGATCGCCAGATATCCCAGCCCGAACGTCGTGAATGTGACCGGCAGGGCTGTGCGCAGCCCGCCGTAGCGGCGCATGTTCACCTCGTCGTTCATCGCGTGCATCATCGACCCTGCGCCGAGAAACAGCCCTGCCTTGAAAAAGCCGTGCGTCAGCAGGTGCATGATCGCGACGACGTAGCCGGCCGGCCCCAACCCGGCGGCCAGCACCATGTAGCCGATCTGCGACATGGTGCTGGCCGCAAGCGCCTTCTTGATGTCGTCCTTCGCGCAGCCGACGACCGCGCCGAAAATCAGCGTCACCGCGCCGACGACCGCCACGGCCGTTTGCGCCGTCGGGGCGAGGTTGAACACGGGGCCCGACCGCACGATCAGGTACACCCCGGCGGTCACCATCGTCGCGGCGTGAATGAGCGCCGACACCGGCGTGGGGCCCTCCATCGCGTCGCCCAGCCACGACTGCAACGGAACCTGAGCGGACTTCCCGCAGGCGGCCAACAGCATCAGCAGGCCGAGCGCCGTCAGCGCGCCCGTGCCGAGCCGCGGTGCACCGGCGAAGACGGCGGCGAACGAGACGGACCCGAGGTGGTCGAACATCATCATCACTGCGACGGCCAGGCCGAGGTCGCCGACCCGGTTGACCACGAAAGCCTTTTTGGCGGCGGTCGCCGCCGACGGCCTTTCCGACCAGAACCCGATCAACAGGTAAGAGGCCAGGCCCACGCCCTCCCAGCCGGCGTAGAGCCCCAGGTAATTGTCGGCAAGCACGAGCAGCAGCATCGCGGCCACGAACAGGTTGAGATACGCGAAAAACTGTCGGCGTCCGGGATCCTCGGCCAAATAGCCGATCGAGTAAACGTGGATCAGTGAACCGACGCCCGTGATCAGCAGCACGAAGCAGACGGACAGCTGGTCGAGCTGCAGACCGAAGTCCACCCGAAGCGCGGCCACCGGCACCCAGCAGAACAATGTCTCGTGGTCGACCCGGTGTTCGGCGTCGCGGCAGGCCATTTCGGCGAAAAGTGCCGTGCCCAATCCGAACGACGCGACCGCCGTCGCGCATGCCAGCAGATGGCCCCTCGCGTTCCAGCGACGGCCCGCGAGCAGAAGGATCGCGGCGCCCGCCAGCGGGAGCGCGATTACCGGCCACACCGGAGTCATGTTGTCGGCCTCAGTGTTTCAGCACACTGGCGTCGTCGACCGAGACCGAGCGACGGCTTCGGAAGATGGTGATGATGATGGCGAGGCCGATCACCACCTCGCTTGCGGCAACGACCATGGTGAAGAACGCCACCACCTGGCCGTCGAGGTTTCCATGCACGCGGGAAAACGCGACGAACGCCAGGTTGGTCGCGTTGAGCATGAGCTCGACGCACATGAACATCACGATCGCGTTGCGCCGCAACAGCACTCCCGCGGCGCCGATGGTGAACAACAGCGCGGACAGGTAGATGTAGTTTGCCGGGTTCATGATCGGCCGTTCTTTTCGGCGCCGTCCGCCCATGCGTCGATCCAGTCGGTGCCGACACTCGGTCCTGGTGTCAGCAGGCGCAGATGTGACTTTCCGGCGGTCCGCGGAGCCCGCGCGGGTACGCGTCGCGGCCGCAGTGTGGCGGACACCGACTGCGGCGCGGGGGAGCCGTCGGGAAGCAACGCCGGTGTGTCGACGGCGTTGTGGCGGGCGTAGACGCCGGGGCCGGGCAGGGTGGTGGGGTGCCCACCGGGCCCGAACCGTTCCCGGGCAAGCTCACGTTGCGTCTTGCGGGGCTCGACCCGTTCCCGGTGCGCCAGCACCATCGCGCCCAGCGCCGCGGTGATCAGCAGCGCGCTGGTCAGCTCGAACGCCCACAGGTAGCGCGCGAAGATCAGCGCGGCCAGGCCCTGCACGTTGCCGCGGGCGTTGGCCTGCGTCAGGCCGGTGAGCGGGGTCCCGGCGACGTTGCCCATCCCGGCGATCAACATGATTCCGAAGCCGAGACCGACACCGATGGCCGCAATCCGCTGCCCTCGCAGGGTTTCTCGCAGCGACTCGGCGGAGTCGACGCCGATGAGCATCAACACGAACAAGAACAGCATCATCACCGCGCCGGTGTAGACCACGACCTGAACGACGCCCAGAAACACGGCGTCCTGGGCGATGTAGAACAGGGCGAGAACGATCATCGTCATCGCCAGGGACATCGCGGAGTAGACCGCTTTCGCGGCCACGACCACGCCCAGCGCGCCGGCCACCGCGATGGCGGCGAGGACCCAGAACAGTACCGTGTTCATTGGCGTGCCTCGAGGAGCTGGTCCTTCCCCCAGATGAGGTCGGCGCGGGCGTCGCCCGCCATCTCGTACTCGTTGGTCATCGTCAGGGCCCGGGTCGGGCAGGCCTCGATGCACAGGCCGCAGCCGATGCAGCGCAGATAGTTGATCTGGTACACCCGGCCGTAACGTTCCCCCGGCGAGTACCTCAGTTCCTCGGTGTTGTCGGCGCCCTCGACGTAAATCGCGTCGGCCGGGCAGGCCCAGGCGCACAGCTCGCAGCCGATGCACTTTTCCAGGCCGTCGGGGTAGCGGTTGAGTCGATGGCGGCCGTGGTAGCGCGGGGCGACCGGCCCCGGCCGCTCCGGATACCGCTCGGTGACCGGTCGCTTGAACATCGCCGCGAAGGTGACGGCGAACCCGGCGATCCCCGCAAAGGTGTTAGGCATCGATTTCCTCCCGACGGATGACGAAAACCGGATCGAACGTGGGTCGGCCCGGCAACGGCGGCACCGGAAAGCCGGGGGCCGGCGGCGCAACGTCAGATCGCTTCGCCTGCCTGCCAATGACTTTCGCGGCAAGCGCAACACCGACGATCAGGCAGAGCTCACCGGCGCCGACGGCCCACTCCGACGTGCGCTCGCCGCCACCCAGGCCGCGTACGGTTGCGACGATCATCAGCCACACCAGCGAGATCGGGATCAGCGCCTTCCAGCCCAGCGCCATGAACTGGTCGTAGCGCATCCGCGGCAAGGTGCCGCGCAGCCAGATGAACAGGAAGAGAAAGCCCCATACCTTCGCGGCGAACCACAGCGGCGGCCACCACGCGGCATTGGCGGCCGCCCAGGCGCTGATCGGCCATGGGGCGCGCCAGCCGCCGAGGAATGCCGTCGTGGCCAGCGCGGAAACCGTTGTCATGTTGACGTATTCGGCGAGCATGAACATCGCGAACGTCAACGACGAATACTCCGTGTGGAACCCGCCGACCAATTCGCCCTCGGCTTCCGGCAGGTCGAACGGCGCCCGGTTGGTCTCGCCCACCATGGAGGTCACGTAGATCAGGAAGGACGGCAGCAGCAACAGCACATACCAGACGCGGCCCTGGGCCGCCACGATGCCCGCGGTCGACATGGTGCCCGTGAAGAGGAACACCGTCGTGAACGACAGCGCCATCGCGATCTCGTACGAAATCACCTGCGCGGTGGAACGCAGGCCGCCGAGCAACGGATAGGTGGAGCCGGACGCCCAGCCGCCGAGGACCAGCCCGTAGGCGCCGATGGAGGCGACGGCGAGCACGTAGAGAACACCCACCGGAAGGTCGGTCAATTGCAGTGCCGTGCGGTGGCCCGCGACCGAGACGTCCGGGCCGAACGGGATGACGGCGAACGCCACGATGGCCGGGATCACCGAGATGACCGGGGCAAGTAGGTACACGCCCCGGTCCGCGCTTCTCGGCGTGATGCCTTCCTTGAGCGCCAACTTGATGCCGTCGACCAGGCTTTGCAGCAGCCCAGCGGGTCCCACGCGATTCGGTCCGCACCGCATCTGCATCCAGGCCAGCACCCGCCGCTCGGCCAGGATCGCCACCAGGACGGTCACCAGCAGGAAGGCAAAGACGGTGACCGCCTTCGCGGTGACCAGCCACCAGGTATCGGTCATCTCGGCGCTCCGATCGTCACTACGTCTCCCGAGGTCACTCCGAGCCGGTCGTGCACGGCCGAGGCGCCCGAGTTCATCGGAAGCCACACCACCCCGTCGGGCAGGTCCGAAATCTCGAGCGGCAGCGTGATGGCGCCCCGATCCGTTTCCACCGTCACCGGGTCCCCCTCTGCCATACCGTTTTCCGACGCGGTCGCTGACGAGAGCCGGGCGACCGCCGTCCGCGCCGTTCCGGCCAGGTTCGGTTCGCCATCCTGCAGCCGGCCGTTGTCAAGCAGCATCCGCCACCCGGCCAGGATCGCCCGGCCGGCGCCGAAGCTCGGCGGCGAGGCCGGGGGCGTCTCGGGCATGTCTCGGCGCGGGCCCGCCCAGGTCCCGAGCCGGCGCATTTCGTCGTGCGCGGCGGCGGCATCGGGGAGGCCGAGTCCGACGCCCATCTCCGCGGCGATCGCGCCGAGCACCCGCAGGTCGGTCAGCGCCCCGGAGTCGCCCAGCGCCGCCGGGAAGAACCGTTGTCGCCCTTCCCAATTGAGAAATGTCCCGGACTTTTCGGTGACCGGCGCGACCGGAAGTACCACATCGGCGTGCTCGGTGACGTCGCTGCGGCGCAGCTCCAGGCTGACCAGAAAGTTCACCCGCGACAGCGCCTCGCGGGCGACATGCGGTTTGGGCAGGTCCGCGACCTCCACGCCGCCGACCAAAAGGGCATCCAGTGCGCCGTCGATCGCGGCGGCCAGGATTCGCGAGGTGTCGCGGCCGGGCTGACCGCCGGGGCGGCCGCCGGGCAACAGATTCGGCAGCGCGCCGGCCTCGAGTGCGCCGCGTTCGCCCGCGCGCCGCGGCACCCACGCCACCCGCGCGCCGGTGGCATCGGCCAGCCGGCACACCGCCGAAAACGCTCCGGGCACGGACGCCAGGCGTTCTCCGGCCATGATCACCGCGCCCGTTTGGCGCAGCTGGGCAGCCAGCCGCCCGCGATGCAGCTCGTCGAGGACGAGGGGTTCCGCACCGGGCGCGGCCCGCAAGAGCGTGCCCGCCATCTTGGTCAGGCCGCGGGTGGTGAACGGCGCGATCGAGTACACCGGCAGCCCCCGGGCGCGGGCGGCCTTGCGCAAGCGCAGGAAGACGATCGGTGATTCCTCCTCCGGCTCGAACGCCACGAGTAGGACGAGGGGCGCCGCCTCCAGGTCGTCGTATGTCACGGTCATCGGCTTGCCCGCGATGCGCGCCGCCAAGAAGTCGGCTTCCTCAGCGGAGTGCGGACGGGCGCGAAAGTCGATGTCGTTGGTTCCCAAGGCCAGTCGCGCGAATTTCGCGTACGCATAAGCGTCTTCCCACGTGACGCGGCCCCCGGTGAGAACGCCGGTTCGCGTGTAGGCGTCGCGAAACCCGGTGGCCGCGACCCGCAATGCCCGCGACCACGAAGCCGGCTCCAAGGTGCCGTCGGCCCCGCGGATCAACGGAGTCGTGATCCGGTCGGGTTGCCGCAGGTGGGTGAACGCCCAGCGTCCTTTGTCGCAATTCCACTCCTCGTTGACCTTCGGGTCGTCGCCGGCCAAGCGGCGCAAGACTTTTCCGCGCCGGTGGTCGGTTCGTTGAGCGCACCCCGACGCGCAGTGTTCGCAGACGGTGGGGCTGGACACCAGGTCGAATGGGCGCGCCCGAAACCGGTAGGAGCTGCCGGTGAGGGCGCCGACGGGGCAGATCTGTACGGCGTTGCCGGAAAAGTACGATTCGAAGGGCTCGGTCGCGTAAATGCCCACCTGTTGGTCCGCGCCGCGTTCCAACAGCTCGATGAACGGGTCGCCGGCGATCTGTTCGGCGAACCGGGTGCAGCGCGCGCACAGCACGCATCGTTCGCGGTCCAGCAGCACCTGCGACGAGATGCTGACCGGCTTGGGATACGTCCGCTTCACGCCGTGAAAGCGGGATTCCGCCCGGCCGTTGGACATTGCCTGGTTCTGCAGCGGGCATTCCCCGCCCTTGTCGCACACGGGGCAGTCCAGTGGATGGTTGATCAGCAACAATTCCATCACACTCTGCTGCGCGCTCGCCGCGGCCACGGACGTGTGCTGGGTTCGCACCACCATGCCGTCGGCCGCCGCGGTGGTGCACGACGCCATCGGCTTGCGCTGGCCCTCGACTTCGACCAAGCACTGCCGGCAGGCCCCGACCGGCTGCAGCAGGGGGTGGTCGCAGAAACGCGGGATCTGGATGCCCGCGCACTCGGCGGCCCGGATCACCAAGGTGCCCTTGGGCACCGTCACGCTGGTGCCGTCGACGGTGAGCGTTATCAAGGCCGCACCGCCAGTTCCGGCGACCGCAGCATCGACTCGCGCGGGTCGAACGGACATCCACCGTTGGTCAGGTGGGCGCGGTACTCGTCGGCGAAATGCTGCACCGACGACAGGATCGGGCTCGCGGCCCCATCTCCCAGCGCGCAGAACGACTTTCCGTTCAGATTGTCGGCGATGTTCAGCAGCAGATTCAGGTCGTCGGCGGTTGCCGAGCCGGTCTCCAGCTGCTCGTAGATCTGGGTGAGCCAGTACGTGCCCTCCCGGCAGGGGGTGCACTTGCCGCATGACTCGTGGGCGTAGAACTGGGTCCAGCGGCGCACCGCGCGCACCACGCACGTGGTCTCGTCGAAGATCTGAAGTGCCTTGGTACCCAACATCGACCCGGCCGAAGTCACACCCGCGTAGTCGAGCGGAACGTCGAGATGGTCGGCGGTCAGCATCGGGGTGGACGAGCCGCCGGGCGTCCAGAACTTCAGGCGATGCCCGTCGCGCACGCCGCCGGCGTGGTCGAGCAGCTCGCGCAGCGTGATGCCCAGCGGCGCCTCGTACTGGCCGGGCCGGTTGACGTGGCCCGAAAGGGAATACAGCGTGAATCCCGGGGCGTCCTCGGTTCCCATCGAGCGAAACCAGTCGACCCCGTTGAGGATGATCGGTGGGACCGATGCCAGCGACTCGACGTTGTTGACCACGGTCGGGCACCCGTACAGCCCGGCTTCGGCGGGGAACGGCGGCCGCAGCCGCGGCTGGCCGCGACGGCCCTCCAGCGAATCGAGCAACGCGGTTTCCTCACCGCAGATATAGGCGCCCGCCCCGGCGTGCACTACCAGGTCCAACCGGTAGCCGGAGCCCAGGATGTCCCCGCCGAGGAATCCCGCGGCGTAGGCCTCGGACACCGCCGCCTGCAGCCGGCGCAGCGCCGCAATCACTTCGCCGCGCAGATAGATAAATGCCTGCCGCGCCCGGATCGCGTAGGCGGCGATGATGGTGCCCTCGATCAGGACATGTGGCGTGGCCATCATCAGCGGAACGTCCTTGCACGTGCCCGGTTCGGACTCGTCGGCGTTGACGACGAGATAGTGGGGCTTGGCGCCCGGGCCGTCGTCTTGCGGAATGAACGACCATTTCACGCCGGTCGGGAAACCGGCGCCGCCGCGGCCGCGCAGGCCGGAGCGCTGCACCGTGTCGATGACCTCGTCGGGCTCCATGGCCAGCGCCTTCTGCAGCGCCCGGTAGCCGTCGTGCGCGCGATAAACATCGAGCGCCCACGACTGCGGGTGATCCCAGTAGCGGCTCAGCACAGGGGTGAGCGCCATCTCAGTCCTCACCTTCCAAACCGTGTGCGGCCATTCCCTTTTGCCGCGCGGCCTGTAGCCCGGCCACCGTCGCCGCACCCGCGGTCGTGCAGTCGGCGTGCTCGGGCGTGCAGCCCGCGAGGACCCGCTGGGCTTGGCGAAATGTGCAGAGCGGCGCGCCGCGACTCGGCGCGGGGGGGCGGCCGGCGCGCAGCGCGTCGACGAGTCGGCGCGCCGACGACGGGCTCTGGTTGTCGAAGAACTCCCAATTCACCATGACGACGGGGGCGTAGTCGCAGGCGGCGTTGCACTCGACGTGCTCCAGGGTGACTTGGCCGTCTTCTGTCGTCTGCCCGGGCTCAACGCCCAGATGCTCCTGCAGCGCAGCAAGTATCGCGTCGCCGCCCATGACAGCGCACAGCGTGTTGGTGCAGACGCCGACGAGGTAGTCGCCGGTCGGGGTGCGCCGGTACATCGAATAGAACGTGGCCACCGAGGTGACCTCCGCGCCGGTCAAACCCAGTTGGGCGGCGCAGAATTCGATACCGGCGGCCGTGAGGTAGCCGTCCTCGGCCTGGACCAAATGCAGCAAAGGCAGCAACGCGGAGCGGCTGTGCGGGTATCGCTTGATGATCTCGGACGCGTCGGCCGCCAGCCGGGCACGCGTTTCCGACGCATATGACCTTGGGCCGCCGAGGCCTCGCGGCTCGTCGGGTTTCGCGCCCAGCGGCAAAAACACCGTCACCGGTCGACCCCGCCCATCACCGGGTCGATGGAGGCGACGGCGGCGATGGCGTCGGCGATCATGCCGCCCTCGCACATGGCCCCCACGGCCTGCAGGTTGGTGAATGACGGATCGCGGTAGTGCACGCGGTAGGGGCGGGTGCCGCCGTCGGAGACCATGTGCACACCGAGCTCGCCACGGGGCGATTCCACGGCGGTGTAAACCTGGCCGGCCGGGACGCGGATGCCCTCGGTGACGAGTTTGAAGTGGTGGATCAGCCCCTCCATCGAGCGCCTCATGATCTTGGTGACGTGGCCGTGCGAGTTGCCCAGGCCGTCGGGCCCAAGCGCCAGATCCGCGGGCCAGGCCAACTTCTTGTCCTGCAACGTCACCGGGCCGGGGGAGAGCCGGTCCGCGCATTGTTCGACGATCCGCAGCGACTCGTGCATCTCCTTGACCCGGATCAGGTAGCGGCCGTAGGAGTCGCAGCGGTCGTCGGTGACGACGTCGAAATCGTAGGTTTCGTAACCGCAATAGGGCTGCGCCCGGCGCAGATCGTGCGGCAGACCGGTGGCCCGCAGCACCGGACCGGTGATGCCCAGCGCGATGCAGCCGGTCAGGTCCAGATACCCGATGCCCGCGGTGCGCGCCTTCCATATCTGGTTCTCGTTGAGTAGGTTCTCGATGTCGCGCAGCCGCCCGGGCAGCACCGCCAACAGGTCGCGCAGCTGCGGCATGGCCTCGTCGGGCAGGTCGGCGGCCAGGCCCCCGGGGCGGATGTAGGCATGGTTCATCCGCAGGCCGGTGATGGTCTCGAAGAGCGACAGGATGAGCTCGCGTTCGCGGAAGCCGAGAAACATCGCGGTCATGGCGCCCAGTTCCATCCCGCCGGTGGCCAGCGCCACCAGGTGGCTGGCGATGCGGTTGAGCTCCATCAGCATCACGCGGATCACGTTGGCCCGCTCGGGGATCTCGTCGCTGATGCCGAGCAGCTTCTCCACGCCGAGGCAGTACGCGGTTTCGTTGAAAAACGGTGACAGATAGTCCATTCGAGTCACAAACGTCACACCCTGGGTCCAGCTGCGGAACTCGAGGTTCTTCTCGATGCCGGTGTGCAGGTACCCGATGCCGCAGCGCGCCGCCGTGACCGTCTCGCCCTCGATCTCCAGGATCAGCCGCAACACCCCATGGGTGGACGGATGCTGAGGCCCCATGTTGACCACGAGCCGCTGGCTCGCGTGCTCCTGGGCCGCCGCCACCACGCGGTCCCAGTCGTTGCCGCCGACGGCGACGAGCGTGTCGGCGGTCATCAGGTGTATGCCCTGCGCTCATCCGGCGGGGGAATGCTGGCCCCGTGGTATTTCACTGGGATGCCGCCCAGCGGGTAGTCCTTGCGCTGCGGATGGCCCAACCAGTCGTCGGGCATCTGGATCCGGGTGAGCGACGGGCGACCGTCGAAGATGATCCCGAAGAAGTCGTAGGCCTCGCGCTCGTGCCAGTCGACGGTCGGATAAACGGAGAACAGGGAAGGGATGCGCGCATCCGCGTCCGGCGCGGCGACCTCCAACCGGATGCGCCGGTTGTGGGTTATCGACAGCAGCGGATAGACGGCATGCAATTCGCGGCCGGCGTCGTGCGGGTAGTGCACGCCGTTCACCCCCAGGCACAGCTCGAACCGCAGCCGGGGATCGTCGCGCAGCACCCTGGCGACGGCCGGTAGCTCCTGGCGGTGCACGTGCAGCGTGAGCTCGCCTCGATGGATCTCCACCCGCTGGATCGCGCAGGCGTAGCCGCGCTCGCCCAGCGCGGCGGCAAGCGCATCGACCACCGCGTCGAAGTAGCCGCCATATGGACGGGAGACGCCGCCCGGAACGACGACCGGGTGGAGCAACCGGCCGTAGCCGGACGTGTCGCCGGTCCCGGTGACACCGAACATTCCGCGGCGCTGGCCGCCGGTCGTCATCGCAGCAGCCCTTCGAGCTGGACGGTCGGTTTCGCGGTCAGCGCGGCCTGTTCGGCTTCGGCGATGGCCTCTTCGCGGTTGACGCCCAGCGGCATCTGCTGAATCTTCTCGTGCAGCTTCAGGATTGCGTGCAGCAGCATCTCCGGGCGGGGCGGGCAGCCGGGCAGGTAGATGTCGACCGGGACGACGTGGTCGACGCCTTGGACGATCGAGTAGTTGTTGAACATTCCGCCCGACGAGGCGCACACGCCCATGGCCAGCACCCATTTCGGCTCGCCCATCTGGTCGTAGATCTGGCGCAGCACCGGGGCCATCTTCTGGCTGACGCGCCCGGCCACGATCATCAGGTCGGCCTGCCGCGGGGTGGCCGAGAACCGTTCCATGCCGAAGCGCGCGATGTCGAACCTCGGTCCGGCGGTTGCCATCATCTCGATCGCGCAGCACGCCAGCCCGAACGTCGCCGGCCACAGCGAGTTCTTGCGGACGTAGCCGGCCACCTTCTCGACGGTGGACAGCAGGATGCCACCGGGAACGCGTTCCTCTAATCCCAATTGAGGCCTCCCCGCCGCCACACGTACGCGTAGGCCACGAACACCGTCAGCATGAAGAGCATCATCTCGGTCAGTGCGAACACGCCCAGGTTGTCGAACGCGACCGCCCACGGGTACAGGAACACGATCTCGATGTCGAACACGATGAACAACATCGCGGTCAGGTAATAGCGAATCGGAAACCGCTGTGTGGCATCGGTTCTTTGGGTATGCGGCTCGATACCGCATTCGTAGGCTTCCAACTTTGCGCGGTTGTAGCGCTTGGGCCCGACGAACACCGCGATGCCGAGTGAACCCACGGCGAACGCGGCCGCGATTCCACCGAGAACCAGGATCGGCAGATACGCGTTCAAGGGTCCGGCCTTTCATGTGAGTAGGTGGTCCTACGCTGACGAATGGCATGCCCGGACCAGCACCCCGATTCGGGGGACGAACAAGGGGATTCACGCCGGCGCGTCGGATCACCTATATTTGCCGCGTGATTCGCGTCCTGGTTTACAGTAGCGACTCCGAGGTCCGCGCCAGGGTCCGGCGGGCGCTCGGTCAACTGCCCGAAAGTGGCTCGCCACCAGTGGATTTTGTCGAGGTGGCGACCCAACCCGCCGTCACCCGCGAGACCGCGGAGGGCAAGGTCGACTTGGTCATCCTCGACGGCGAGGCGTCGCCGTCGGGCGGGATCGGGGTGGCCAGGCAGCTCAAAGACGAACTGCACCAGTGTCCGCCGATCGTCCTGATAATCGGGCGGCCGGACGACGCCTGGTTGGCCGTCTGGTCGGGGGCGGACGCGGTGGTGCCGCGAGGGCTTGACCCGATTGCCTTGAAGGAGGCGGCCGTTCCGCTACTGCCCGGCCGGCTGGCGGTTTAGGACGGGCGGGGATGCTCTGCGTGCCAGAGGTGTTCGATTTCCATCACTCGGTGGTGCTCCACGACGAGCCACGCGATGCCGCCGGCGATGGCCATCGCCCCGACGATGCCCGTGGTGAGCAACCACTCGAAGTGGTGGTAGGCCGCCGACGCCACGCATCCCATCAATGACATCACCCCCAGCGCGATTGACAGCAGGCCGGGCCAGCAATAGATGTCGATGAACGATTCGCCGGCGTGTTGGTTGGTGGTGCGGAAGTGGTCGATGGGATCGTGCGTGGTGGTCATGCTTCCTCCTCGGTAGACCTACCTGGAGGGCTAGTCCGGCAACGACGTTGGCCCATCCCCCCACCGGGTGAGCCACTGGGTGGGGTTCAGTCGGGCGAACTCCACCCGAGTTCGCGATGGGCAAGCAGATGGTTGATGAGCAGCTCCGTCGAACCCGTGCAGGGTGACTGCGTCACGATGTGCCATGGCCGGTCCAGGGGCGTGCCGGACACCGCCAGCTCGACCAGCGCGCCCGAATCCAGCTCGCGGCGCACCGCCTGGCGCGACGCCAGCGTCACGCCCAGCCCCGCCACCGCGGCGGCGATCACCGCGCCGTGCGAGCCCAGCACCATCTGCGGGGGAGTGACCTCGAGTTCCTCGAGCAGCGCGGCGGTCGTCGCCCGGGTACCCGAACCCGATTCGCGCAGTAGCCATGTCGCGTGCGCGGGGTCGAAGCGCCGCGCGGCCTCGGGTGGGCCGACGACGACGAGTGTGTTCGGGCTGACGGCGCGCACCTGAACCTGATCGAGGTCCGACGGGGGGCGTCCGGCCACTACGACGTCGGCTTCGTGGCTGGCCAGCATGGGCCAGATCGCGGCTCTCGAGGCCACTTCGAGTTTGCAGTCCACGCCGGGATATTTGCCGGTGAACGAGGCGAGCAGCGCCGGCAGCAGCAGTTCACCGGCGGTGGTCACGGCGGCGAGACGAATCGATCCGCGCTCGGGGTCGGCCTCTCCGCGCGCGGCCAGCATGGCCTCCTGATGCAAACCCAAAATCTTGCGCGCGTACTCCGAATAGCGTTGCCCGGCCGGTGTGAGCCGCACGCCCCGGCCGTGTCGGTCGACGAGCGGGACGCCAACCTCGTTGCTGAGGCTGCCCAGCGCCGACGAGATCGCCGACTCGGTGACCACCAGCCGCTCGGCCGCCCCGCGAACCGACCCGGTGTCGGCGAGTTCGACGAGGGCGCGTAACCGGGCGTTGGTCGTCACGGCCCGTCCGCCTTGGCGGTGTCTTCGTCGAACACGCGGCTGGCCAGCAGGTCCTCGGCTTCGATCGTGGTCAGCGCCGCCAGATCCACACGCGGGTCCGCGTTTTCGAGCAGCCGCCGGGCGTGCCGAAGCCTCGCGCGTTCGATCGCGTTGCGCACGCTGCGGGCGTTGGCGAACCAGGGCTGACCGACACGACGAACTAGATACTGGCGCAACGCCTCTCGCCCGCCGGCGGAGAAGGTGTACTCCAGCCCTCCGGTCATGAGGACCGCGATCTGCTCGAGTTCGTCGACGGTGTAGTCGGGAAAGGTGATGTGGTGGGCGATGCGGCTTTGCATCCCGGGATTGGCCGAAAAGAACTGATCCATCTTGTCGGCGTAGCCCGCCAGGATGACGACGAGATCTTCGCGGTTGTTCTCCATCACCTGAAGCAGGATTTCGATCGCCTCGGCCCCGTAGTCTCGTTCGTTCTCGGCCTTGAACAAGTAATAGGCCTCGTCGATGAACAGGACCCCGCCCATCGCGCGCTTGATCACTTCCTTGGTCTTGGGCGCGGTGTGCCCGATGTATTCACCGACGAGGTCGTCCCGGGTCACGCTGACCAGATGTCCTCGGCGCAGATAACCGAGCCTGTGCAAAAGGTCGGCCATCCGCAGCGCGACGGTCGTCTTGCCGGTCCCCGGGTTACCCGTGAAGCACATGTGCAGCGTGGGCTGCGGCGCGCTGAGCCCGTAGCGGGCACGCGTCCGGTCGACGAGCAGCAGCGCCGCGATCTCGGCGATGCGGGTCTTGACCGGCGCCAGCCCGACCAGATCGGTGTCGAGCCCGGCGAGCACGTCGTCGACGCCGGCGTCACGGCGCGCCGCCGCGAGGTCCACCAACGCATCCGGCGCCAGCACGGTCGCTTTCGGCTCCTCCGGGGTGACGAAACCGAAAGAACGACGGACTGTTTCGGTCGCCTGCATGGCATGAATCGTGCCAGCAAAAGATCAACATGTCTATTGAGAATCGATCACACAAGATGAAGTAAATGGTTGATCAATTCACCCGGCGCATCCACCCCCTGGGTGAGGCCGCGGTGTCGCCGCGGAGGATAGGGTCGGCCGTGGCCAACTGGAAGTCCGGCCGGAAGCTGTTGGGACAGCTCGAACGCCGCGTCATGGAACAGTTGTGGAGCGATCCCGGCCCGCAGACCGTGCGGGAGGTGCACGCAGCGCTCTCGGTGAGCCGGGACCTGGCGTACACCACCGTCATGACGGTCCTGCACCGGCTGGCCGACAAGGGACTCGTGGTCGCGCACCGCGCCGGCCGTGCCCACCGCTACGCGCCGGCGCGCGGCCGCGACGAGTTGGTCGCCGAGCTGATGCTGGACGCGCTGGACCAGGTGGCCGATTCGCGCGACCGGCGGGCCGCCCTGGTCCACTTCGTCGAAAGCGTCCGGGCCGAGGACGCGCACGCGCTGCAACGCGCGCTCGACGAGTTGGAGGTCAAGCACGCGTGGACGGCAGCGGAATCGTCGCCGTGACCGACGTGCCCGAGCCCGGCCGCGACCGGATGTGCAGCCGCCCGCCGACGAGCTCGGCGCGCTCCGACATCGACAGCAGGCCATAACCGCGCGTTTCGTCGTTGCCCAGCGGGTGCTCAAGAGTGTCGAAACCCACTCCGTCGTCGATGATTTCGAGTCGGGCGGTGTCGTCGTCGACGGCGAAGACCAGCCGCGCCAGCGACGCGTCGGCGTGCTTGACGACGTTCTGCAGGCACTCCTGCGCGATCCGGTAGAGGGCGAGCTCGATGTGTTCGGGCAGCCGGGTATCGGCCAGGTCTACCTCGAGTTGGATCTGGGGGATCGAGCGGGCCAGGCTGGCCAGCCCGCCGGCCAGGCCGAGGTCGTCGAGGACGGGCGGCCGCAGACCGCCGATGGCCGCGCGTGCCTCCTGAAGCGTCAAGTCCACCAATTCGCGGGCAGCCTCCAGCTGCACGGAAGCTTCGTCCGGGTCGTCGCCGACGGCGCGCGCCGCCGCGTCCAGCCGATAGGACAGGGTGATGAGCCGTTGCGATATCCCGTCGTGGATGTCGCCGGCCAGGCGTCGGCGCTCGATCTCCTGCGCCTCGATGACCTGCTCGACGAAGTTCTCGTGCGCGCGTTCCCGGACCACCAGCTGGCGGTGCAGCCTCGCCTGGTGCAGCGCGCCCGCGATCAGGCGTCCGATCACCAGCAGCAGCTCGACGTCGCCCGAGGTGAACGCGCGCCGCTCGACCGTATGCACGGTCAGCTCACCGACGAGGCCGCCGGGATCGGTTTCCATGGGCACCGAAACCATGGACGTGAAACTTGAATCGTCCAAACCCTCGATGGGCAGGTACCGAGGATCGGACTCCTTGCGTTCGGTGATTACGACCGGTTGGCGGTGGCTGGCCACCCAGCCCGAGATGCCGGACCCCAACGGCAGCCTGACCTGCCCGACCTGGCGGTCGAACGGAGGGGTCGCGCCGGCCAGCGTCAAAGACCGGTCGGTGTCGTCGAGCACGTGCACGAAACAGACGTCGGTTCCGGTGGCGTCGGTGATCATTCGCGCCGCGGCGGCCGCCAGCGGCTCGACACCGGGTCCGCTGGACGCCGCTTGAATCAGCTCGCGCAGCAGCGCCAGCTCGCGGTCGGCCTCGACCAGGTCGCGCACCGTATTGCTCACTGGTAGATGCCTTCTCGCAGGGCGGTGGCGACGGCGGCGGTGCGGTCGCTCACGCCGAGCTTGCGGTAGATGGACCGCAGGTGACTCTTGACCGTCTCGTCGCCGATCACCAGTTTGTTGGCGATGCCGCGGTTCGACAGGCCGGTCACCATGAAGGACAGGATCTCGCTCTCTCGCTGGGTCAGGCCCTGCCGGGCGCCGGGCCAGAACTCGTCGCGTTGCAACCGTGAAGCCGTGTCCACCGCGCGCGCGGCCAGGCCCGGGTCGATTGCGGTCTCGCCGTTGCGCACCAGCTCCAGCTGGCGGACCAGATCGTCGCTGCTGATGCTCTTCAACAGGTAGCCCGACGCGCCGACCCGAAGCGATTGGAACAGATACTGCTCGTCGTCGTATACGGATAGCATCACGACCCTGCGGTTCGGATCGCGTTGGCGCAGAGCCAAACATAGATCGAGCCCGCTGGAGCCCTGCATCCGCACGTCGCACAGCACGACGTCGGGATCGAGGCTGTCGACGACGCTGAGTGCCTGCTCGACGCCGACAGCCTGGCCCACAACGCGAACCCGGCTGCTGAAGCCGGCGAGCATCGCCTTGAGACCCTCGATCACCATCTCGTGGTCGTCCACCAACACAAGCCGCACCGGGCCTGTGACCGCCGTCACCATGGCTACACCATAGAGGCCGACCTGCGCGCAGTCATGGGACTTTGGTACTCACACCGGCAGATAACCCGCTCAATCCCCCGCGCAGGGGGAACGTGCGCCCAGATCGCCGCCCTAGCATCGCTGCGAACCAAGAGGAGGTTGGATGGACACGCGCGTGCCGACTCTCGTCGCGTCAGTTCTGCCCGCGGACTTTTCGGAACTGGGCCAGGAAGTCCGGCAGCTGGAGAAGGTGGGGGTCGACCGAATTCAATGGGACGTGATGGACGGTCGTTTCGTCCCCAATCTCACCTTCGGGCCGGACGTCATCGCCGCCAATCGGCCCCACGTATCGATGGGGTTCGAGGCGCATCTGATGGTGGACGACCCGGATCCGATGCTCCCCCGATGGGTGGAAGCCGGCTGCGAGATCGTCATCGTCCATGCCGAGGCCACGCGTCACTTACACCGGACGCTTTCCGCCATAGCGGATCTGGGCGCGCGGGCCGGCGTCGCGCTGAACCCGGCCACCCCGCTGGAAGCGGTGACTAACGTCCTTGACCTTGTTGACCTCTTGCTGGTGATGACGGTTAACCCGGGATTCGGTGGCCAGCAGTATCTTTCGGCGATGGAACGCAAGATCGCCGCCGCCCGAGCGGAGATCGACGGGCGCGGGCTGGACATCGAATTGGAGGTCGACGGCGGCATTGGCGACGCGACAATCGGCGCCGCTGCGCGCGCCGGGGCCGACGTCTTCTGCGCCGGCTCGGCCCTGCTGAAAGGGCAGGGCGCGCTTGCGGATCGCGTGGCGGCACTGCGCGACGCGGCCGGGGCCGGAATCAAGGCCGAAGTCGGGGCGCGATGACCCTGGCACCCAGCACTGCCGGCAGCCGCCAGGCGCTGACCGACGAAGTAGACCGGCTCGCGATCACCACGTTGCGGTTCCTTGCGGCCGACGCCGTGCAGTCGGCGAACAGCGGCCACCCGGGCCTGCCGCTCGGCGCCGCGCCCGCCGCCTGGGTGCTGTGGTCGCGGCACCTGCGCCACGACCCGGCGGATCCGCACTGGCCCGACCGGGACCGGTTCGTGCTGTCAGCCGGGCACGGGTCCGCGCTGCTGTACGCGCTGCTGCACGTGTTCGGCTACGACCTGGCGCTGTCGGAGCTCGAGCAGTTCCGGCAGCTCGGCTCCCGCACACCCGGGCATCCCGAGTTCGGGCTGACCCCGGGAGTGGAAACCACGACCGGGCCCCTGGGACAGGGGCTGGCGAACGCCGTCGGAATGGCCTTGGCCGAACGGATGCTGGCAGCGCGCTGCAACGACGGCGAGCATCGGGTTGTCGACCACCGCACGTGGGTGCTGGCCGGCGATGGCGACCTGATGGAGGGCATCAGTCACGAGGCGGCCTCGCTGGCCGGACGGCTCGGGCTGGGGCGCCTGACCGTCATCTTCGACGACAACAACGTCACGATCGACGGCCCCGCCGAGCTCAGCTGCGCCGACGACGCGATGGCACGGTTCGCCGCCTACGGGTGGCACACGCTGTCGGTTGAGGACGGCAACGACGTCGCCGGCATCGACCGGGCCCTGGCCGAGGCCCGCGCCGTCGACTCGGCCCCCACGTTCATCAAGTTGCGGACCACGATCGGCTACGGGGCACCCGGCCTCGAGGGGACCTCGAAGGTGCACGGCAGCCCGTTGGGCGACGAAACCATCACGGCCATGCGAGAGAACGTCGATTGGCCGCCGACCGCGTTCTATGTGCCGGGAAACCTGCGCTCGGCGACGGCCGCCCTGGCGGCCGACGGCGCCGCGGCCCGGGCCGAATGGGTTCGCGCCTATGCCAGCTGGAGTGCCGACCATCCGCAGTTGGCCGTCGACTTTCCGCTCAACCGGGTGCCCGGCCCGCCAGGCGCCGAAGTCTTTGCGCGGCTGACGGACTCGGTGCCGCCGGGCCGGCTGGCCACCCGCCAAGCGTCCGGCGCCGCGTTGAAAGCCCTCGCCGCGGATTACCCGGCCCTGGTGGGTGGTTCAGCCGACTTGGCCGGGTCCACCAACACCGCCATTCCCGGCGGGGACGTAAGCGCCGGCGACTATGCGGGTCGCACCATTCATTTCGGCATCCGCGAGCACGCGATGGCCGCGGTCATGAACGGTATCTCGGTGCACGGCGGCTTGCGCCCATTCGGCAGTACCTTTCTCGTCTTCTCCGACTACCTGCGGCCGGCGCTGCGGTTGTCGGCGCTCATGGGCCAGCCCGTCATCTACGTGTTCACCCACGATTCGGTGTACGTCGGCGAGGACGGGCCGACGCATCAGCCGATCGAGCACGTCGAATCGCTGCGCCTGATTCCCGGGCTCACGGTGCTGCGCCCCGCCGACGCCGCCGAGACGGTGCTGGCCTGGGACATCGCCTCGCGGAACCTCTCCGGCCCGACGGTGTTGGTGCTCACCCGGCAAAACCTCCCGCCGCTCGGCGGCGCCCTGTCAACCGTGCGTGAACTGGGGTTCAGGGTGGTGCGCCAAACCAAGGGCGACGCCGACGTCCTTATCGCGGCCAGCGGGTCGGAGGTGTCGCTCGCCCTGGACGCCGCGGACCTGTTGGCCGATCGGGGCGTATACGCCGCCGTCATTTCGGTCATGTGGCGAGAACGGTTGCAGGAGGCGCTATCCGGTGATCCGCACCTGTGGGCCGACGCCCCGGTGGTGTGGGCCGAAGCGGGGGTCCGCACCGGATGGCGGGCCATCGCGCGGGATCGCGACGAGGTCGTGGGCCTGGACCGGTTCGGCGAAAGCGGGCCCGGGCCCCAGGTGGCCGCGCACCTGGGGCTGACCCCGACGGCGATCGCCAACGCCGCGCTCAAAGCCCTCGGTCGATCGCCGAGTTGGGAGTGAGTGGACGGGTTGCCCGAGAAGAGCGTCCGAATCGGTCGCGCCGCCCGCGAGCGTCGCCGGCCCGTCATGCTGGCGGTCGCCGGTGGTAGCGGTGCGGGCAAGACCACGGTCACTTCCGGCGTGGTCGAGGCCCTCGGGCCGGACCGATGCGTCTCGGTGTCCACCGACGATTATCAACGATTCGATCGCGCGGAGCGTCAAGGCAAACCGTTCACATCGCTGCACCCGGACTGCAGCTATATCGCGATCCTCGAACAGCACCTGCAACTGCTGGCCATCGGCCAGCCGGTGCTCAAACCGGTCTACGACCACGCCACCGGGTGCCGCGTGCCCCCTGAGCTGGTCGAGCCCAACGATGTCATCATCGTGCACGGGGTGCTGCCGTTGTACAGCAAGCTTGCGCGCGCCTGCTTTGACGTCACGGTGTTTCTCGACACGCCGGAGGAGGTGAGGCGCGATTGGAAGACGAAGCGGGACACGGCTCTTCGGGGGTACGGTCCCGATCAGGTGGCCGCCGAAATTGAAGCCGGCACGCTCGAATACTCGAGATTCGTTCAGCCACAACGAGCGCACGCCGATATCGTCGTCAGCTTCGCTCCGATCCCGTCGCGTGCGGATCCGCCGGGCACTCCGCTTTCCGTCGAGGTGCTGTTGCGCCCGACCATCCGCCAGCCCGACCTGACCGACATCTTGCGCCCCGCCTTGACCCATACGGCACATCTCCGGCTTGCCCGCGACACCGATGGCCGGCCCGTCGACAGCCTGCACATCCACGGGTACACCGCACCGGAAGAAAACGCGGCGGCCGAAAAGATCTTCTGGCATGCGCTGGGCGATGCGCGCAACGACGTGCCCTCGTGCCTGGGCAGGATCGGTCCCGACGCTCGCAGCACCCCTCTGGCCATCACACAAATGATCTTGCTGCACCACCTGCTTCATGGCCCGCGATAGCGCGGCCCTGTCGGCGGTGATCTTCGACGTCGATGGGACCCTCTCCGACACGGAGCGCGACGGCCACCGGCCGGCGTTCAACGAGGCGTTCGCCGTTCATGGACTCGAAATATCCTGGAGTGTCGAAGAATACGGACGGTTGCTGAAGATCACCGGCGGACGACGGCGAATCGCGGCCGATTTGCGGGAGCGTGGCTTCGGCGACCGGGCCGACGGCCTCGCCGCCGACATCCACCTCACGAAGACGGAGCTGTTCCGGCAGAGAGTGCTGTCCGGCGATCTCGTGGCGCGGCCGGGGCTTCGGGCGCTGGTCGACAGCTTGTCGGAGGAGGGCATCCGCATCGCGGTTGCGACCACCGGGCGGCGCGCTTGGGTCGAGCCGTTGGTGAGTCGGCTCCTCGGCGGCGAGGCGGTGGATGCGCTGGTGACCGGAGACGACGTCAGCCGGTTGAAGCCCGATCCGGAGGTTTATCACATCGCGCTGCGAAGGCTCGCGATTCGCCCGGAAAATGCTCTGGCGATTGAGGATTCGGAGATCGGCTTGCGGGCTGCGACCGCCGCGGGACTGGCCACGATCGTCGTCAGCACCGACTATACGGCGAACCAGGATTTCTCCGGGGCGTCGATGGTGCGAGCGGCCTTCGACGGGGTCGAACCTCTCCTCGCCGCGAGTTGCCGGCGGGTTCTGTCGCTTGCCCGCGGATAAGGTCGCGGTAGTACGACCACGGCTGGCGCTGCTCGGCGGGAATGCCCACCATCTGGTCCAAGAGGTTCGTGGCGTGCAGAGCCAGGTCGACATTCTGCTGAATACGTCCCAGGTCGCTGAACGCCCTGAAAATGTCGTCGCGGCCGATGCGAGGCACTCTCGTGCCCGAGAGCAGCTCTAGCGCCCCCAACAGGGCGGCGCGGACATCCCCGCACGCGCGGTGGATTTGGCGCTCGGGATCGGGTCGAGTGCCCCCGTGCGCGCGTGCGGTGGAGTTGGCGGCAGCTGGCATAGCCTTCTCCTGGTAATTGATTGGCCGACTTGAGGTTCGGGGCTCTTGGTACGGCAAACAGTAGCGGCGGCGGCGGCGCAGATGCAATTGATTTGCAAAAGCAAACAGCGCGGTATTCGCAGCGGAAAATGAAGCGAATCGTTGATCGAATCCCCTCAGCGGTGACCCAGCGACGCGTTCGTCGCGTTGCCGCTGGCGATCAACTGGTTGGCGACGCGCTTGGCCTGGTCGACGGGGATGGCGAAACCCACGCCGATCCAGCCGGCCGGGCCGCCGGGGTAAACGGCTCCCATCGTCGCGATGGCGGAATTGAGCCCGATCATTTCCCCGGCCGTGTTGACCAGTGCGCCGCCGGAGCTGCCGGGGCTCATCGTGGCGTCCGTCTGGATGGCGTCGAACACCGCGCTGCTGCCGGCGGGGCCGGTGACGCCCGACACCGGGCGGTGCAGCGCGCTGATCACCCCGGTGGTGACCGTGCCGTCCAGCCCGAGCGGCGCGCCGATGGCAACCACGTTTTGGCCAACCTGTAGGCCGGTCGACGAGCCCATGGTGATCGGGGCCAGGCCCGAAATCCCTTGAACGCGAACGACGGCGATGTCGGCGGCCGGATCGGCGCCCACGACGGTGAACGGCGCGGCGCGACCGTCGGCCAGCGTCGCCATGGTCGCCGCCGGGCCGGGGCCCGGCATCGATACGACATGATTGTTGGTGAGGATCAGCCCGTCGGCGCTCAGCACGACTCCCGAGCCCTCGTCGGTCCGCGCGGGGGTCGCCGTCTCGAGTTTGACCACACTGGGTCTCGCCTTGGCCGCCGCCTGCTCGATGGTGGCGGCGGGCGGCTGGGCAGGGGCGGAGGGACCCGTCGCGGCCGGGGCAATCGGGCGAAGTTCGACCACGAAGAGGGCGCCCGCGGCGCCGGAAAGCAGCGCAAGCGCGGCGGCGCCTACGATGATCCCCAACCGGGATCGCAAGCGCAGCAAGACCTTTGACGTGCGCGACGGCCGCGCGAAGCTTCGCCGGCCCTGGCGCAGTTCGTGACGGCCGCCAGGCAATTCGTGGCGTCCGTGCCCGTGGAAGGGCCGCGTGGCGGTGGTCATCGGCAGGCCACCTTCTCCCTATCGCTACCGGCTCGCGTGTGCCCCGATGCACCTCATGTCACATCTCGGATTCCCACTAACCATGCGGGGAAACCTCCTCGCGCCTCGCGAACCGCTGCGTTAGCGCAGGATCTTGGCGTAGAGCAGGCTGTCCTGCGGCTCGGGTCCCATGGTGGGGAAGACGGCGTAGCGGCCGAGTCGGCCCTCGAGGACGAAACCGGCGCGTTCCAATAGCCGCGCCGAGCGCTCGTTTTCGACGCTGCACGACGCCCAGACGCGGTACACCCCGCGATCGGCCTGCAGCGCCGACATCAGCAGGTCGAGCACCTCGGACATGTAACCCTTGCCCCACCAACGTCGTCCCATGCAGTAGCCGATCTCGACCGAGTGCGGCACGGCGCGCCGGCAGCTGGTCAGCCCGATGAGTTCGCCGCTGTTCTTCAGCGCGATCGCCCAGGTCCGCTCTTCGTCGCTGACGTTGAGCTTTTCGGTGATGACCCGCCTCGTCGCGGCCACGTCGGGGTGCGGCGCCCAGAGCAGGTACTTGGTGACCTCGGGGTCGCGCGCGATCCGCTGGAAGAGCGCGCCCGCGTCGTCGAGCATCGGTGGGCGCAGCACCAGCCGTTGCCCGGTGATGCGGACGGGCGGGTAGTCGACCATGGCGTTAGAGCCCGAGCGCCTGATAGGTGCGGCGGACGAACTTCGGTTGCGCCGATTGGAGTTTCGCCAGCGACGTGTTGCCCGCGACGGCCGCGGCCACATCCGCAGACATGTCGGGCAGGTTCTGCACCAGGTACATCAGCACGAGATCGGCGGACGGGTCGGCCTGCCACCACGTCCCGTAGGCGCCCGGCCAGCTGAACGTTCCCACACCGCCGGGCCCGAACAGCGGTGCGCTCTTGGCCGGATCGGTCACGACCGACAGGTTCAGCCCAAATCCTCGGCCCACCCAATACGGCGCCCCGAGGAAGTTGTGCCGCTTCTGCTCGTCGGTGAGCCGGTCGGTCCGCATCAGCCGGGCGGACTCGGGGGAGAGCACCCGCATGCCGTCGATCGTCCCGTCGCCCAGCAACATCCGCACGAACCGGAGGTAGTCGTCGGCGGTCGACCACAGCCCCCCGCCGGCGTTGCAGAAGGACGGTGGCTTGATGTGCGGCGGCCCCATCGCGTCGTGGTGCAGCCGGCCCTCGCCGTCGAGCCGGTACATGGTCGCCGCGCGGCGGCGCCCCGCGGGAGAGACGAAGAACCCGGTGTCGGGCATGCCGACCGGACCCAGGACCCGTTCCTCGAGAACCTCGTTGAACGGCTTGCCCTCGATACGCGACGCGATGACCCCCAGCAGGTCGATGGAATGGCTGTAGGTCAATCGGTCACCGGGCTGATGCACCAGCGGCAGCTTGGCCAGCTCGCTCAGCCAGGCGTCCGGGCCCTGATTGAACGGCAGCCGCACGTAGGCCTTGGCGATCGGCCCGGATACGGAGAAGCCGTACGCCAGGCCGCTGGTGTGGGTGAGCAGGTCCTCGATCAGGATGGCGCGGCGCACCGGGTGCGTCCGGTCCAGCGGACCGTGCGGGTCGTCGAGCACCCGCACGTCGGCCAGTTCCGGCGCCCAGTGCACCACCGGGTCCTTCAGCGTCAGCTTGCCCTCGTCGACCAGGCTCATCACCGCCGCGACCGTGACCGGCTTGGTCATCGATGCGATGCGGAACAGCGTGTCGCGCCGCATCGGCACGCTCGCGTCGATGTCGCGGTAGCCGATCTCGTTGACCTGCAGCACTTCTCCGCGCTGCCACACCATCGTCAACGCGCCCGCGAGCAGGCCTGCGTCGCACACTTCGCGGATAGAGGCCTGATTGACGTCGAGATTCACCGGTTCAGGGTAACTAGCGCTGTACATCCAGCTCGGACGGGTCGAGAATGGCTGTCATGGCGACTCGAACCGCCATGAGGATTGCCGCAGCGTGCGGCGGTGGTGCCGCCGCGCTGGCCCTGGCGTTCGGAAGCGTCGAGGTCGACGGTGTTGGTGCGCCACGCATCAACGCGGACCCCCCGACGACCGTAGAGCCGACGCCCTCATCTCCGGACGACCAATGCTGCGACCCGGACCAACCCCAAGCGTCGGCCGCCTGGGAGTGCAAAATCGGCCTGAACTGCGGGCCGATCCGTCCGCGCCGCACCTGGCCCCCGCCCGCGCCGCCGCCGCCGAGCCCTCCTCCGCCGCCGTAGCAGCTAGCGTCGCCGCGCCCGGACGTGCCAGAACGCCATTTCGACCTGGTTGCCGTCCAGCTCGCGGCGCACCGTCGCGGGCTCGAGGGATTCGATGTCCCAGCCGTCTCCGCCGAGGACGTCGCGCAGCGTCTCCTCGGACACCACGGGGCGGGGCCACTCGTCGTCGCTCTGATTCGCGTCGGAGAAGCAGCTGATCAGCAACGTGGCTCCGGGCCTGGTCGCCCGGTGCGCCGCGGCGGCGTAGCGGCGCTTTCCCTCGTCGTCGAGGCAGTGGAACATGCCGCTGTCGACAATCGTGTCGAACGCCTCGGTGTAACCCTCGAGCCGCGTGGAGTCGGCCACCGCGAACGTTACGTCGACCCCGGCGTCTTGGGCGCGCCGCTCGGCGGTGACCAGCGCGGTCGGTGAGATGTCCAGCCCGGTCACGTGATAGCCGTTGCGTGCCAGATAGATTGCGTTGTCGCCGAGCCCGCAGCCGATGTCGAGGACGTCGCCGTGGACGAAGCCGCCGGCGTGCCAGGCGATGACGTTCTCCTTGGGCGCCTTGGTATCCCATGGTGGTGTGGCCATCGCCGGCAGGCCTTCGCCGGGACTCTCACCGCGATAGAGCGCGTCGAAATCAAGACCTGTCATACCCGCCAGCTTAGGCGGCGTGCAGATCGGGCAGCGCGATCGCGATCCGGAGCTCGATCTCACTGACTTCGATCGGGAATTGCCCGGGCGGTGGCGGCGCGCCGGATTGGTAGCGCATCCCGGTCGGTGTCTCGAATTCGGCTCGGTGGCCGCCTGTTTCGTCCACGGCGGCCGTGACGCGCCAGCCGGGCGCCTCCTTGGCGTAGTTACAGCGTTCGCACATCCCCAGCCCGTTCGCCGCGCTGGTGGCACCGCCTTGATGATGGGGTCGGGCGTGATCGCGGTGCCGGACGGGCGCGTCACAGTAAGGCGTGCGGCAGCCCTGATCTCGCAGCCCGATGAACGTTGCCAGCCCCTTCGGGAAGCGACGCGCCCGCGACTCCATGGCCACCAGCGCCCCCGAGCCCGGATGCCGGTACAGCCGCCGCAACGTCGCGCGGGAC
>NZ_LZKE01000123.1:0-22340 GCF_001672675.1 Mycobacterium sp. E2327 | reverse complement strand
TCGGGTCACCGCGGCGCGGCGAGTCCGCTAGAGCCGGCCCATGCCGGACGCCAACAGTGAGAGACCCAAGACGGCGACGACCACGGCGGGGATGGCAGGACGACGCGCGCTCATCCATCCGTTCAGCCGCTGCACGACGGCAAGCGTCTGCGTCGGCGCGATGAGATAGGTGACGAGCGGAACCTCGACGACCGCAAACGCCACCACGGTGAAGAAGACCGCCGCGCCCAGCTGCACAGTCGCCGCGGGCTCGGACGCCACGATGGCCAGCATCGCCGCCATGTACTCAACCGGCGGGGTCGCCAGGGCGACCCCCGCGACGAACGCCACCAACGACGATCCGGATTCCAGCCGGCCCCGAATCGACAGCCGAGAGGCGGACGGTGGTGCGTCCGGTTCCAACAGCAGCACCGAGGACTCGCCGGCGGTCGCCGGCACGGGTGGGCGCTGTTGTGCTCCCGAACGCGCCAGGCGCTGGGCGGCGAAAGATATTGCGAGTAAGCCGATTCCGACCTGGGCGTAGGCCGCCGTCGGGGAGTTCGTGGTCGAAATCACCGTTTGCATGGCGGAGAGGGTGACGCCGCGCAGGAAGAGCACCACGGCGAGCGCCGCGCCGATGCCCATCACGATGCCTCCGAGCCAGAAGACGAACAGGTTCAGCATGGGCTTCGGTCGGGAGATCAACAGCGCCGTGATGCCGATCCGCACCGGGTCGATGGCCGCGACGAGCGACAAGAGAATGACCGCGCTACACATTGGCGCCTAGGCCAGGTCGAAACGAGCCGTGCGAAACGGGAACACACCGCAACGAAGCATCGGTAGGGTTGCTGCCCTCATGGCTCCAGTGTCGCCGACGAAGCGATCGCCGTCTTGGGTCTCTCACTGTTGGCGTCCGGCATGGGCCGGCTCTAGCGGACTCGCCGCGCCGCGGTGACCCGATCGGGAAGCGGCGCGGTCAGATTCGCGACCAGCGCAGCACCGAGACAGCAAGTTTGCAGCGCTCGCACTTTCCGATGACGTCGCGATGCTTGCGGCAGGAGAGCATGACCGCGCCGCAGCAGTCGTTCCGGGCCGCCCAGCGGGCGGGTCTCTTGCAGCGCCACAGCATGATCGGTCGGGCCAGCTTCAGCGCGGCGAACAGATCACACGGAAGGTCGAACCTCAGCTGGTCGAGAATCGCTGCCTCTGGGCCATTCTGGCGGCCGGTTCTCATCGCGTCACCTCGAGCCGGGCGGCGGTCGCACAGTCCGCGGTGCTTCGGTCAGAGCCTGTCTTCGAATCCGACATGCTTCGCCGGTCGAATTGCCCTGTCAGGTCGGGCATTTCCCACCACTTCGCCTTACGCGCTTCACTACCCACACCCTCAAGGGTGGATGTCACTCCCCGGTAAGTCATCGGCGCTGGCGCCCATCAATGACTGTCGGGCAACCTCAGTGCCGCATACTCGCCAGCTGCAATCGTCTGCGCTCACCGGTATTCGGGGGGTTGCGCGGCTTTCGTGCGTCGAGCCCGAACCACAGCGGGTATGGTCGCGCCGACAGGGCGATCTGCGCTCCGGCTCGATGCCGCTTCAGGCGCGACGCGGAGAGCCCCTTACTGGGCTTCCAATGCGTATGCCGGTTGACTGCCCACCGCTGGACGCTCGGGATGCGGGACGGCAACGCGGGTCTCGTGCCGATGGCGCAGCCGCGTAACCCATTGTGGTGCCCACCAGTTGGCCCGCCCCATCACGCGCATGAACGCCGGGACGAGCAGCATGCGGACCAGGGTCGCGTCGGACAGAACCGCCAGCGTCAGCCCGACACCGAACATCCGCATGAACGACACCTGCGCTGCGATCAGCGCGGCGAACGAGATCGACATGATCAAAGCGGCGGCGGTGATCACACGCCCGGTTCTGGCCAGGCCGAGCGCCACGCTGTGGTCGTTGCCGGCGGCAGTCCGGTCCGACGCCAGCCAGTACTCGTAGATCCTCGACACCAGGAAGACCTCGTAGTCCATCGACAGGCCGAAAGCGATGCAGAACAACACGACCGGCATGGTGAGCACGAGCGTGCCGGTGGCGGTGGTGCCTAGCCCGCCGAGGTGGCCGTCCTGGAAGATCCAGACGAGCGCCCCGAAGGAGGCGGTCAACGACAGGCCGCTGAGCAGCAATGTCTTCAGGGGCAACACCACACTGCCGGTGAGCCGGAACATCACCACCAAAGTGATCAGCGCGATGGCCGCCAGGACGAGCGAGAGCCGCGAGGTGATCGCGTTGGCGGTGTCGCGGTTGACTTGGGCGGTCCCGGTGATCAGCACCTGCGCGCCGCCGGGACCCGCGACCGCGTGCAGCCGGTCCAGCTGGGTGTTGGAAGCATCCGAGAAAAGCGGGGCGCTGCTGGCCACGGTGAGGAACGCGCTGCCGTCGGCGACCCCCGCTTCGGCGACGGGCGGTCCGACGCGGGCCCCGGCGACGAACGTCCCACCCGGTGCCGACACCGACGGCACGTCGGGCACCATCGACAGCCGAGAGGCATAGTCCGCCAACGCATTCGGAGTCAGGCCGCGGGCATCGGGAACCACCACGGTCAGGCTCGACGCCACGTCCGCGCTGAACTGCGTGCGCAGCTGGTCGCCGACCTGGCGCGCCGTGCTAGAGGTCGGCAGCACACGATCGTCCGGAATGCCAACCTTCATCCCGAACAACGGCATCCCCAGCGCGACCAGCACGACGGTGAGGCCAAGCCCGATGGGAACCGCCCGGCGCATCACGAAGTGGGCCAGCCGGTAGAAGAACGTCTGCTCGACGGGGCGGGCGGCGCCCGCGCGCGAATCCACTCGCTTGCCCAGCACGACAATGGCGGCGGGTGTCACGATGATCGCCGCGCCGACCGCCAGAGCCACCACCGCGATCGCGGCGTAGGCGAACGACTTCAGGAACGGCATCGGGAAGAACATCAGGGCCGACATGGACAACGACACGGTCATCGCGGAGAAGAGCACGCTGCGGCCGGCGCTGGTCATCGTGCGAACGATTGCCGCGTTCCGCTCTGTGCCGCTGGCGATCTCGTCCCGGAATCGGCTCAGGAGCAGCAATGTGTAGTCGATCGCCAACGCCAGGCCCATCGCGAGCAGCAGGTTGAGCGCGAAGATCGAGACATCGGTGACGCAAGTGAGCGCGCGCAGCACGGCCATCGACCCGAAGATCGCAATACCGCCGACCGCCAGAGGGATCGCAGCCGCCAGGAATCCGCCGAACACCCACACCAGCACCAGGAAGCTCACCGGGACCGCGATGGTCTCCATCACTTTCAGGTCGTCCCGGGTCTGGCTGGTGATCTGCGCATCGACCATGGCCTGCCCGCCGGCGCGCACCGTCACGCCGTCGCGGCTGCGCACGACCTGGTCGCTGAGCGTCTCGGCGTGCTGTCCGGCCGCGTTGGTCCCGCCGGTGATGCTGGCGACGATCAGACCGACTTTGCCGTCTTTGCTGACCAATCCGGTCGACGCCGCCGACGGCGCCGCCCAGGGCGAGGCCACCCGCGCCACGTATGGCGAATCGTGCAGCTGGCGCACGATGTCCGTGCCGACCCGTTCGGCGGCGCCGCTCTGGATACCCTCGTCCGAGGCGACGGTGATCAACAGCTCGGTGTCACCCTGGTGGAATCGGGTCGCCAACATGTCCGTCGCCCGGGACGATTCCGCGCTCGGATCCCGAAAGCCGCCGGCGGACAGGCTGTGAATCACCGGGAGGCCGACCACCGCCGTCGCCACCATGGCGAACAGCGACAGCGCAATGATCCGCCGCGGCGCGCGGATTGCCAGTCGGGCGAGCCGCTGCAAGGCGTTCAAAACCGAAGCACCGCCCCTTCGATGGTCAGGCCGGGGCCGAACGCCAGGAGCACGCCGTGCTCCCCCCGGCGCGGCTTGTCGACGCGCAGGATGTTCTCCAGCACGAGCAGCACCGTGGCCGAGGCACAGTTCCCAGCGTTGGCCAGGACATCCCAGCTGGCGCGCAGCTGCTCCGGCTGCAGGCCGAGTTGCTTACCCAGCTTGCGGACGATCTTCGGGCCGCCCGGGTGAATCCCCCAATGGGTGACGTCGTCCTTCGAAAGACCCAGCGGCGTCAGGAGTTTCGCGAGGAAGCCCTCGATGTTCTCCTCGAGGACCGCGGGCACGCCGGCGGCCAGCGTCATCCAGAACGACCGGTTGCCGATGTTCAGGCTCATCATGGTGTGCTGGTCGTATAACTGCTCGGTGTGGGTGCGCAGGAACTGCACCCCGGCGCCGTCGGGGGCCGAGCCCATCAGCATCGACACGCTGGCATCACCGAACAGCGCCTGCGTGATGAGCGCTTCCACCGGGTCCTCCCCGGGCATCAAACTTTCCCGGATGTGCGCCGAGCTCAACTCGGTGTTGTTGCAGATCACCAACTCGTTGGGCCGGGCGGCGACGCTGTCCATCGCGACCTTGATGACGTTGAGCGCCGCGTAGCAACCCATATGGCCGATGAAGGTGCGACGCAGATCCGACCGCAAGCCAAGCTCTTTCGCGAGCATGAGGTCGGGTCCGGGGTTGACGTACCCGGTCGAGCAGGCCATCACGAAGCTGCCGATTCGCTGCGTGTCGAAGTCGCCGATGGCTTCCTTGAGGGAGCGGCCGGCGACATCGATGACGGCCTCGCTGTGGGCCGCCATCCGGTCGCCCGTGAGCAGGCCGGCGGCCTCCACGAGATTGTCGGGGTGCCACATGATGTGGCGCTTCTGGACCTTGGTCGATTCGACGATTCGCTTCACGAAACGCACCGAGGACACCCGCTCGAAGAACTGTGTGGTCTCTTCCTGAGTCACCTCGAACGGCGGGTGGGCCGATGCGATGCCCAGCAGGGTGGGACGTTGGCGCACGGCGCCTTTCGTCACGTGCGACGGCGCCAGCACGTCGAAGGGATCTGCGAGATACATTGGCTGAGTTCCTTACTCGCTCTAACCGACGAATCGGTTCTTCTTGCGTCGTGCCAGCGCTGCACGAGCGTGGAGGACTTCCCCGTTGGCCGCCTGCACCAACAACCGTGCCGCGGTGACCTTTTTGGGTGCGGACAACCGACCCGTCTGCCATTGCGTGAGCGCCTCGCGTCGGCGAAGCTTGCCGCTGCTCGTGCGCGGCAACGTGCCGGGCTCGAGCAGCTCCACGTGCGCCGGCAGGATGCCCGTGTGTTGCTGCACGCGCACCGCGACGTCGTGGGCCAGGCTGGGCTCGGCGTCGGGAGCCGTCTCGACGAGCAGCGCGAGCGCCTCGTCTTCCTCGCCCGGCGGCACGAATCCGACCGCGACCGCGCATCCGGTGCGCACGCCCGGCAGCCCGTCCAGCGCGGCCTCGAACTCCTCGGGGGCGTGGTTGGCGCCACGCACGATGACGATGTCCTTCTGGCGTCCGCACACGTAGAGCTCGCCCTCGTGGACGAAGCCCCGGTCGCCCGTGTGCAACCAGCCGTCGTGCAGAGCCTGGTCGGTAAGGTCGGGCCGACCGAAGTAGCCGGCCATGATGCTGGGGCCCGCGACGAAGATGTGGCCGACCCGGCCCGGCGGTAGCGCCTTCCCCTGGTCGTCGCGGATCTCGACCGCCATGCCCGCCAGCGGACGCCCCACGCTGACAATCTCTTTGCCGCCCGGTTCGACGACGCCTTCGGCCGCCAGCCTGTCACCATCTACGCCGAGCGTCTTGAAGGAGGTAGCCGCCGGCTTGAAGGTGACGGCCAGGGAGGCCTCCGCCATGCCGTAGCACGGCGTGAACGAGGACGCCCGGAATCCCCGGCGCCCGAAGCGCTCGCTGAACCGCCGCTGCGCTTCGGCGCTGACTGCCTCGGCGCCGTTGAGGCAGATGTTCCACGAGGACAGGTCCACGCCGTCGAGCTCGTCATCGCGGATGCGCTTGAGGCACAGCCCGAAAGCGAAACTCGGCGCCGCGGTGATGGTGCCCCGGTGCCGCGAGACGGCTCGCAGCCAGGCCCCGGGCACCGCGACGAACAGCTCGGGTGGCAACAGGACCAGCTTCCCGGGAACGTAGAACGCGCTCAGCAGGTTTCCGATGAGGCCCATGTCGTGATAGAGGGGCAGCCAGGTGACGCCAACCGGGTACGGGGCGTCGTCCGTGGTGATGTACTGCTCGAGGCTCGCCAGATTGGACAGCAGGTTCGCGTGGGTCAGCGCCACCGGTTTGGGATCGTTCGTGGTGCCCGACGAGAACTGGATGACCGCGATGTCGTCGGAACGGACTTCGACGGCCTCCGCTGCCGGGCCCGTCAGGCTCGCCGCCGTGACGCATCCCAGCGGCGGAGCCGCGTTGGCGACCGACACCCCGAGGAAGCGCCGGATGCGCTCGTCGGTCACGACCATGGCGGCGTCCACCGCGCTGAGCATGGCAGTCGTCCTACGGTGGTACTCGTCGAGCTTGCCCAACCGCAGGGGCGGATAGAGCGGAACCGGGATCGCGCCGGCGCACAGCACGCCGAAGAAGCATTGCACGAATTCCGGCGAGGTCGGCAGCACCAGCGCGACGCGGTCGCCCTTGCGAATTCCGCGGCGGATCAGGTCACCCGCCACCGCCAGCGCCTGCTCGCGGATCCGGGCGAAAGGCACGTCGTGGTCTTGCTCCTTCTTGTCCACGAATACCAGACCGAGGTCGGAGCGGGCCGCCGCATCGAGCATTTCGATCAGCGAGGCGTGCTTGGGCGCGATCGCCGGCGCCCCCTTCACGGCAGCTCCCCCATGCGACCGGCGACCAAGTTGGCCAAGTCGCCGACTGTGCGGAGATCGTCGGCGTCTTCCTCTTGCAATTCGATCTCGTAGTGCGCCTCGATCTTGAAGACGATCGACATGAACTTGAGGGAATCGAGGCCGATGTCGGCGAGGTTCGACTCCGCTGTCGGAGTGACTTCATCGGCTTCCTTCTTGACGAAGTCGATGATCTCCTGCGTGATGATCTCGAGAATTTCGGAATCTTGTGCTGAGACGGTCATGCCCAGAAGTCTTGCCGGAGCGACCTCAAAAAGCGCCCCCGCCAACACGACTCGTCTTTACTGGTTAGCACCAATCCTCAAGTGCGCCGTCGCGGGGCCAAGAGGCCGGCTGTGGCGCGAGGCGCGGCTGCTGCGCACGCACCCCCTTCTCTCAGGAGATGGTGCTCAACTACGTCTCGGCGCAGGCGCTGAAACTACCGCGCGCCTACTGATCGGCTGGCTCCAGCAGGCCTTCGATCGCCGTGGCCGTGTCGACGGAGGGGTCCAGGGCCGCGGCGGAACGCAGGGCCCCGGCCAGGAGTTCGACCATGTACTCCACCATCGCCGCGAGGGCGAAACGCTTTTTGTCGTTGAGCCAGTACACCGTTGCTTCGTCGATAGCCGCGACGGCCGCCCGCCCAGTTACGCGCAAAGCATGGTTGTCAGGGTCGAGCCCGAGCATCACCCAGGTGGCGTCGATGGCACGCCAGCGACCCGCCTCGAACACCTCCCATGCCTGCGGATCCGCGCCGCGTCCCCCCAACACCAGCCGCAGCGCGAGCCCCCGGCGGCGGCTCAGGTAGCGCAGGTTCGAGGCCAGTCGCGCCGCAGTTGCTGCGCCGGCGACAGACCCGGTTCGAACGAGAACGCCTCGTCCAGTTGGTCGACCGCCTCCCGGATGGCCTCGAGGTAAATGCCCCGCTTGCTGCCGAAGTAATGAAACAGCAAACCATGCTTGGGCGGACCGCCGCGGAGCCGGCCGCCCGGCGATTAGTGATCCCGTACGACGAAGGTCCAAGTGCAATGTCCAAAATGCGTGTCGGAGTGATGGACACAGCCCTCGTGTCGCGACCGGCGGCGGATTCGCTTACCCGCGCCAACTACCTGGCCGCGGTCGCCAACAGGGTCGACTCCTTCTGGGTGCCCGACCACCTGAACGCGTTGTTCCCGCGATCAATCTGGGCGCCGAAGTACTGCGGTGCGGCGCGGCTGGTCCCGCGGGCGGACGCGTCGATGGAGCCGTGGACCCTACGCGGGCACCTCGCCGCGCGAAACCGGCTGGGCCGCCTGCGCCTTGGGGTGAGCGTGACCGACACCGGGCCCCGCAATCCCGCGGTCACCGCCCAGGCCGCCGCGACGCTGCACCTGCTCACCCGCGGGCGCGCGATTCTGGGCATCGGCACCGGCGAGCGGGAAGGCAACGAGCCGTACGGGGTGGATTGGTCGAAGCCCGTCGCACGTTTCGAGGAGGCACTGGCCACCATCCGAGCGTTGTGGAATTCGAATGGTGAACTGGTGCCGACGCCCGTCATGCGGGATGTTTTCTTGACCGGCACGCCCGACGAAGTGATCGACCAGGCCGCCCAGTGGCGGGATCGGGGGGCGGCTTACATCGTGGCCGACGTCAGTGCGCTGCAACGCAGCAACCGCGGCGGGTTGGCCGCGATGAGGTCGTTCGCCAAGATTCTCCGCGGCCTCAAGAAGCTCTAGCTTTGCACCGGGCGCTGGTGCGCCCAGGAATCACTTCCCGGCCCGCGACATCAAGTTCCGCAGCCCGCTGGGCGCATCGGTCTCCGCGGTGCCGGGATGGGACACCATCACGTAGCCGGCGTAACCCCACATCATCGGTATTGCGGCCAGTACGCCATACATCGCTGTCATGACGTCACCTCCTGAAGTACCAGGGCCTCAACGCGTTGTTGATGTGTTAAGCCTTGCCCGGCGGGGCGCTGACGTCGCCGTGGCTGGCACCCATCAGGGGGTCCCACCAGTCGGGATCTTCGCCTACCGGCTAGCGGGTATGCGGGCTGCGGCCGGTTCCCCGGCGGGCACGCTGACGTCCGGGAAGGCATCAATGAGGGCGCGGGCCCGTGCGTGATTCCAACGCCGGATGGTACCGGCGGCATGAGCCGCGACCAGGCCGCAGACGAGGCCCAGGTTGGCGAGCAGGGCCACGCTCAGCAGAACAGCGATCAGGCGGGCACCGGCGTTACGGGCATCCGTGTCCTCGAAGAGGATGACCGAAATGGTCTCGGCGGCCAGCAGGGTTTGGACGACGACGAATACCGCCGCCGGCAGGGTCGCGCGCTTGACTGCGTCGGCCGCTTCGGTGGCCGGAATGGAAGCCGGCTTCCGGGCGATGATCGGCACGTCCGTGTACCCCTTAATTGCGTGCTGGGTCCGTCGTTGACCAGTCTGACAAGACACCGGCAGACCCGCATTGCTGCTAGCGGCCGGATCGTGATTCATGCTGGCGGGGGCCGATGATCCCGAGACCTGCCAAATCGGCTGCGGCACAACTTGATCGGGTGAAGCTTCCGGCTAACCAGTAGTGCGCCGCCCCTGCGAGCCCGACCCTCAGACTGCGGCTGGCAATGAAGACCCGCGACGCCCAGGACCGCCATTGTCGACGTGATACGCGTTACCCGAAGGCGGTGGGACATGGTGCAGGCGCAGCCGACAGTGCGGCGACTGACACGCGGGCTCGGGGGCGCCCGGACGGCATTTCAGACGGCGGTACGCGTCGCGAAGGTCCAGGCGCGCGAGGTTGCGCTGATGCTGTCGGTGTCCGCGACGGCGCCGGTGCGCCTCATCCGCAGCGACTACGAAACGGCGAACGCCGTGGGGTCGCAGCAGCCATCGCGCGCCGCGGCGCAGCCGCCGGTGCTGCTCGTGCACGGCTTCGGCGGTGGCAAGTCCAGCTGGTCGTCGGTGGCGCGGGCACTGCGGGCACGGGGCCTGAGCGTGGACGCGATGGCATACGCGCCGGCCGGAAACTCGGTGGAGCAGCTCGCCGGCCGGCTCGTCGACCACGTGCAAACGATGCTGTTCTCCACCGGCGCGGCCAAGGTGCATCTGGTCGGGCACAGCCTGGGCGGCGTCATCATCGCGCAGGCGATTTCGGACCCGCGCTTGCGCGGACGAGTCGATACCGTGATTACGCTGGGCTCCCCGTTCGGTGGGTCGCCGTGGGCGGACGCGCTGCCGGTTGTCGACATGGTCCGGGCGCTGCGGGCGGGATCACCGCTGTTGAGCCGCCTGGCGTCCACACCGTTACCCGAGGGGGTGCGCTGGCTGTCGGTGACGGCCGCGCTGGACATCGTCGTACCGGGCCTGCGGTCGGTGCCTCCCCACCGGCAGGCGGAGACCGTCACGATCAGCGGCGTGGGGCATCTCGGGATGCTCCTGAGCCCGCAAGTAATCCGATACATCACGGCCGCACTGTGCGCGGAACCGTCGGCGACCGACGCCGCGCTGGCCGTGTTGCAGAACGCCTCTTGACCATGACTTTATCCATCCACGCCGACTGGGAGGAACGTTGAGCAACTCGCACATCGACCCGAACGCCGACCCCAGCCGGCGTGCGTGGTTGGCATGCCCCAATTGTGACCACGGCGCCGGCTGCGCCGAATGCCACAATCGACGGAACTGCGATACGCACTGGCAATATCTGCTGAAAAACACTGCGACGCGGGTCTTTTTGCAATGCCCGACATGCTACTGCGTGTGGACGGTCGACACATCGGAGCGGGCCCGGCGGGCGGCCACGATGATACTCGGGAAGACTGGCCGTGGCGCCGCCCCGGAACCCACGGCCGCGAGCGACCGCGAGTACGACGGCGCCGTCATCGCGACGGTGTCGCTCGGCAACGGAGCGCGCGACATTGTGACAAGCCCGAGCGGCGAGCAGGTCTACGTGCTGACCACCGATGCGGTCAAGGCCATCAATGATCGGCACCGAGTCGTCGCGTCGGTTCCGATCCCTGCGGAGGAACCGAAGCAGATGATGATGAGCTCGGACGGCAGCCGCATTTACGTCACCGGATACGACGCTGCGCTGTCGATCATCGATACCGCCCGCATGACCGCGAGAAGCGTTGCCAAACAGCGCACCACGGCGGCCGCGGTCAGCCCGGACGGCAATCACATTTACCTAGCCCACGGTGAGGATGGCAGCGCCTGGGTGTCGGCCGTTCGCGCGGACGGGTCCGCCGTAGCTTTCGCCGCGGTCGACGGGTTCAGCACCGGGATGGCCGTCAGCCCGAACGGGCGTCGCCTGTATGTCGCGTCCGCCGGCCTCAACCCCGATGACGGGGCTGGCAGCATCACGGTCATCGACACGGCCAGTTTCAAATCCGTTGACTCGATCGCGGTTGGCGCGGTTCCGGACGCAGTCTCGATAGACGCCGAAGGCCGCCTCTATGTGACCCACTTCCACACGAACTCCGTCTCGATGGTGGACCCGGGCACACATTGCTGCGTCACCGTCACGCTGAACGATGCCCCGATGGAAGTGACAACCCGCAGCCAGTCGGGAGTCATTTACACGGCCAACTCGCACTCCGTGACGTTGATCGACACGACGACCGCGGCAACCACCAGCATCATGCTCGGCGAGCTACCGCGGCGCCTTTCCGTCAGCGCCGACGGGCGGCGTTTGTATGCAACCGATTTCGCGCACGGGACGCTTTGGTGCGTCGACACGTCGGACAACGCCGTCCTCGCCACCCTCCCGGTCTGCGCCCACCCGGCGGCAATGCAGCTCAGCCCAGATGGGGAGTTCGTCTACGTGACGGACTCGCGTGATGGGACGCTGACCATCGTCGCCACAGCGCTGCTGCAACCGGATTCGCCCGAAGCCCCATGAAAGTCATTCCGGCCTGCACCCAATCGGATTGGGGGCTAACGCTGACGACGCCCGGGCGCGGACAGCCGATTCTTAGAGGGAGAACGATGCAACGGCGGCACCCCGCCGCCGAGTGCCGGAAGCGTGAGGAATGAGAATGAGACCAGTTAGGATTTTCGTTTCCCTTGCCGCGGTGCTGCTTTCCGCGATGGTCGCTGCGCCGGCTGTATCGATCGCCGACCCGGGCGGCATCCACACCGGACGGGCGGAATCCTGCGCCGACATCCAAGTGGTGTTTGCCCGCGGCACCAACGAAGCCCCGGGCCCCGGCCGCGTCGGTCAGGCGTTCGTCGATTCGTTGCGTGCCTTGGTCGGCGGCAAATCCGTGGCACTCTATGCCGTCGACTACCCGGCGTCCTACGATTTTCTGCGCGCGGTGGACGGCGCCAACGACGCCAGGCGATTCGTGGAAAGCACGGTCTCGGCGTGCCCGCAGACGAAGGTGGTGCTCGGCGGCTACTCGCAGGGTGCGGCCGTCGTCGATCTGATGACCGTGCCGGGGCAGGCCACCTTCGGCTTCGGGGATCCGCTGCCGAACGACATCGCGGAGCACGTCGCCGCGGTCGCCGTCTTCGGAAACCCGTCCAACCGCGTCGGGGGTCCGCTGACCGCGCTGAGTCCGCTGTTCGGCTTCAAGGCCATCGACCTGTGCAACGGGGCCGACCCGGTCTGCTCCCTCGGCAACGACGCCGCAGCGCATCGCGTCTACGTGGAGTCCGGAATGGCCTCGCAGGCAGCGCAATTCGTCGCCCGTCGCATAACGTCCGGGTAATCTGACCGGCAGGGCGCCGAATTGGGTAGCGTCTCGCTCTGCCGCCCGGCCGACCCGCAATTCAGCCGACCTTGATGGGCACGGTGACGGACTCCGTTGTGGCGGGCAGCTTGGTGGTGTCGACCACCAGGATCTCGCCGCTGTCCTGGGTGCCGTTGGGCAGCATCTTGGGCTTGAGTTGAAACGGCGGGGTGGCAGCCGACCCGCCGGCCAGCCCGTCTATCCCGAAGTCGCTGTCGTTGGCGATGATCAGCGTGTTTCCGTTGTCGCGGCCGATGAGTCCTTCAACATGGTCGTGGCCAAAGAAATCACCGTTCGGGGACAGCGTACGCAGCAGACCCGACAGGTCGAGCTTGAGCGTCTTCGTGGCGACCGCAATTCCGGCGGTCTTGAGTTTGTCGGTGGCCGCCGCGTCGGTGTCGACGCCGACGAAGGTCTCGATCGGGACCCCGCCGATCAGCAGGCCGCCCCCGTCGGCACGATAGGTCGCTCCCGGCACGCCCGAGTGGGGTCCGACATCGGTGGCCCCGGCGATGTCGGTCGCGTAGATCTTCTTGTTGCCGTTGGGCTGCGGCCGGTCGTCGCGTTCGTCGATCAGGAACGTGGTCGCGCTGACGGCGGCGATTTCCGACACCGCGACCTTCGTGTGCTGCGGATCGGCCAGCGGATACAGGTATTCGTGCACATCGCCGCGGTTGGCGAGGTTGATGGTCACGATGCGGGTAATCGGAACGGATCTCGACGAGCCGGCCAAACCGGGCGTTACGAGGGCCGACTGCATGATGCCGACCAGGGTGCCGCCGTCGGGGGTGATGGTCAGCCCCTCCATCCCCTGATTCGGGCCGCGCAGCGACAGCTCCTCCGGCAGGCTGCCATCGTAGGGCGAAAAGCGTTCCAGCTCTTTGCCGTTCGCGTCGAAATGGACGACGAAGGGGCCGTACTCGTCGGAGACCCAGAACGTGCCGTCGGGCATGGCGACCAAGCCCTCGGTGTCCAGGCCGTGATCCGAGCGCGGCAGCTGGTTGCCGCTGAGGTCGACCAGCGACTCGCCGGTGGACGCCCGCGGGTCGATGAGCCCCACCAGCGGCGCGCCGTCCCTTCCGGTCAGCGTGATGATCTGCTCGAGCGACGCCACGCCGTCGCGGAGTTTCAGCTTGGCGATCTGCGGGTGGAAAGTCGGTATCGGAAGCACCTTTTCGCCGGGCGTGCGCCCGTCGACGTTGGGGCCACGATCGGACAGGCCGTAGATCTCGTCGGCGCTGCCCGGCACCGCGGCGATCGCCGACCCGTGCGCATTGGCCTGCACGGCGACCTCGCCGACGATGAGCAACGGCGTCTCGTCCTCCGCGTAGAGACGGACAGCGTGGCTGACGGTGACCGGAAGCTGATCGGTGCCCGTGAAACCGGCGTCTGGGGTGTAGATCATCGCCCCGTACGCGCCGTAGGCGATGGTGCCGTGCGCGGGCTTGCCGAACGCCACTGGAGTGACGCCGTTGGTGGCGGTCAACAGCTGTCCCGGGGAAATGGTCAGGACCGTGCCGGCGCGGGTGGTCAGCTCCTTGAGCGGCGGCACCGAGAGCGGCGGCGGATCCGACGCGCAGGCCGCCACCGTGAGCAACACCGTCCCCGCCGCCAGCCACGCACGCGAGGTCGTCAGGCGAGTGGATGCCATGGAGCCGATTTTTGCGCGTCTAGCGCCGCTTATCGCGCACTTTGTAGGTAGAGGGCCACGACTTTCTCGATTCGTCGCCGGTCAGTGGGGTCCCCATCCCCCCGACCTTGACGTTGTAGGCCTCCTTGCCGGGGCCGACCTCGCGGTTGGCGTGTTCCTGGGCCAGGTAGTACAGCTCGTCGATGGTGGCTTCGTCATAGGCGACGAACGAGGTCTCCCGGGCGACGTCGTCGATGCCCGCCAGCATCCGCTCCGGCAGCACCCGCGACGCCAGCGCCGCCAGCCCCAGCAGCGAGAACGGGATGACCCAGTAGGCCAGGTACGACAACGGGGTCTTGGTGTCGAGGATCGTCGCGTTGCGGTCGATGATCGGTGGGATCGCCGACGACACCGTCATCCCGGCGAACGCGGCGATCCAGACCCAGGTCAGCACCCGGACCAGCCGGGTGAACAGCTCCGTCTTGACGACGTCCTCGGGCTGTTCGGCGGCGGCGAACTCCCGGATGAACGGACGGCCGGCCAGCGCGCCGACGAGCGCGACCACGAGAAGCCCGGCATTGCTCAGCGGCAGTATCCACCGCTGGTCAAACGAGTCACCGAGCGTGAAGGTCAGGATCGTCAGCACCAACAAGGTTGCGACAGTGCCGATTTGGAAGGGTTTGTCGCCGGGGGCGCCCACCACGAACGCGGCAACCGCGATCGCCAGCGCGACCAGAGCCGCGGCGGCGAACGGGACGTTACCGACCAGCACCCAGTAGACGATCCACGGCGCAAAACCAAACAGCATGCCCACGAGGGGTCAGTTTATGAGTGGGCGTTTCGTGGGCGGTCGGCGGCAACGCTAACCGGTCGAAGGCGTGTCCAGCGCCATCGCGAGGAAGTCGAAACGCCACAGCGACTGGAACAGTTTGCGCCCGAATTCCTCGAGCTCGGCCCGGCTTTCCGAGCCACCGCCCTGTGCCACACACTCGACGATCTCACGGATCGAGCGGCGCCCGTCGACGTGGCGCAAGAAGGCCAACAGAGCCGGCTCGAGCTTCAGCTTGGCGCCGGGCAGGTAGATCTCGTCGCCCGAGAGCAGGCACGCCGTCCGCGCCAGCGGAACGTAATCGAGCGACGCCGGCGTCGAGAAGTCGATGGTGTAGTCCTCCTTCGGGCGGTCGGGGCGGCAGGCGATGAAGAAATGGGTGGCATTGGCCGTTTGCAGGCGTTCCATCGCGGACCACAGTTCGATGTCGGGCAATTGGTTGAGCACGTTAGTGAAAGCGTTGGAGGGCGTAAGCAGGTCATGCGGGTAGTACGGCATTTTGTGAAACCATCCCTGAAACGCAAGCCCGGCCGCGCTGACCAGGTCCAGGCATTCCGCAACGGTGTAGCTCCGTTGGCGACTGTGCAAAAACGTGTCTACCAGCGCGCCGTCGGAACGCAAATCGTGCGCGCCGTTCAGATACCTTCGGACAGGGTGGTCCCCCGGCAGTAGTGCGAGCGCGTCTTTGACCAGTTGAACCGACGCTTCGTCCTGCGACAGCCCGAGGTCGCGGAAAAGCGATTCCAGTATCTCGACTCCGACCCGACCGTATTTCGCGTACAACATGACGCCCAGGGCGCCGTCCCTGCGCAGGCACGCGCCCAGCGCCGTCAGGCCGGCCAGGGGATCAGCCATGTGGTGCAGGACGCCGCTGGAGACGATGAGATCGAAGTCGCTGTTCAGCGCTGCCACCTCTTCGATCGGAAGCAGGTGTAGCTCCAAGTTCTGCAAGTCGTGCTTGTCTTTCAGATACCGCTCGTGATCGAGTGCGGACCGGCTGACATCGATCGCCACCACTTTCGCGGAGCGGTTCATGAAAGCAAAGACCGCCGCCTGGTAGGTGCCGCAACCCGCAATCAGAATGTCGGCGTCCGGCTTGTACTCCCGATTCGGCCACAAGACGCGATGGGCCCAGAAGGGATCGAACCAATCCCAGTGGTTCTTGGTCCAGGCCTCCAGATCGGTTACGGGCGGCGGATACTCCCACCGATCGTATTGGCGGGAGACATCGTCGACGCGCGGATCCTCGGGCACTTCGGCACTGCCTCCTTCCCGGTGCGGTGACGTTTAACGAACCCGACCAACTTACTGCGCATTTCGCTATTGTTCTCTTCGGCTTTGTGCTGCTTGGGCCCCAGAAAGAAAGGCAATCGAATGCCCTCACCCCGCTGGCTGGCCGGATTGGCCATCCCCATGACGGCCAGCGCCGCCCTGCTTGGTAGCGCCGCGACCGCGAGCGCCACCACCCCCCAGGACGACGCGTACCTCGCCCAGCTGAGCGCCGTTGGCCTCCACTGGCCGCCGCAGACCGAAGAGGCGCTCATCGGGGAGGCGCATCTGATCTGCTACGACCTCACCTGGGGTTGGACGCCTCAACAGATCGCCGACGACGTCCACGCCCACTTGAACGCTAGGGGCGTCACGTTGTTGGACGTAGGGACGATGGTCAACGCGGCCCACTCGACGTATTGCCCCGGAAATGTGTGCGACGCCCCTACCCTGTGCACCGGGATTTGACCGCCTCGTCCTCAGAACACCTTGACTTAGGGCCGCTCAGCCTCTGGGCGTGCCCGTCGCAGCTACATCAGAAGCGGCGTCGTCGCCGCCGCAAGCGCAGCCCGTCGTTGCCTCGATGCCGAGCGGCTCGGGGCTGGTGCCGAAGGTTTCCGAGTCAGACAGGACGGTGTAGACCTCCCACCTTTCCCCGGCTGGCCCGGTGACCCACGCCTTGTCCTGCGTGGCGTAGCAACACGTGGTGCCGATCTGCTCTTCCGGGAGCATCCCCACGCTCGCGAGTCGGCCGATTTCTTCGTGCACTTTCTCGGCCGTTTCCACCTCGACGCCGAGGTGGTTGAGAGTGCCGCCGTGGCCTGGATTTTCGAGCAGCACCAATTTCAGCGGAGGTTCGGCGATCGCGAAGTTGGCGTAGCCGGGCTCGACCTTCGCCGGTTCGGTGTTGAACAGCTTTGAGTAGAACATGATGGCCTCGTCGAGGTCGTCGACATTGAGGGCGAGCTGCACGCGAGACATGAGGGTTCCTTCCTTCGGTGCGAATTATGTAGTCGTGGCGTTGGGCAGGAGTTCGGCGGCCAGTGACGCGACGCGCTCGGCGATGTCGTCGCGGATCGCCCGGACGGCGGCCAGGGGCTGGCCGGCGGGGTCGGGAAGTTTCCAGTCGCGGTAGGACACCCCTGGAAAGTAGGGGCAGGCGTCGCCGCAGCCCATAGTGATGACGACGTCGCTGGTCTCCACCGAGTGAGCGGTCAGGACACTGGGGGTGGCGGCGGTGATGTCGATGCCGAGTTCGGCCATCGCTGCGATGACGACGGGGTTGATCCGGTCGGCGGGTTCGGTTCCGGCGGAGCGAATTTCGATGGCCTCACCGGCCATGCGGCCGAGCAGCGCCGCGGCCATCTGCGAGCGTCCGGCGTTATGGACGCAGACGAACAACACGCTGGGTCTATCGACCATCGGCCCCGGCTCCCCGTTCCGGCTCCGACCGGAAGAACCGAGAGCGCATCGCCAGGGAAACGTAGACGAGCCCGACCAGCACGGGCACTTCGATCAGCGGTCCGACCACCCCCGCCAGCGCTTGCCCCGATGTCGCGCCGTAGGTCGCGATCGCCACGGCGATGGCCAGTTCGAAATTGTTACCGGCGGCGGTGAACGCCAGGGTGGCGGTGCGCGGGTAGCCCAACCGCAGCAGGTAGCCGAGGGCGTACCCGCCCGCCCACATGATTGCGAAATAGGCCAACAACGGCACGGCGATGCGGGCGACATCCCATGGGCGGGAAGCGATTTGGTGGCCCTGCAGGGCGAACAGGATGACGATGGTGAACAGCAAGCCGTACAAAGCCCATGGACCGATGCGGGGCAGGAACGTCGTCTCGTACCAGTGGTGGCCCTTGGCGCGTTCACCCAGCCGGCGCGACAGGTATCCGGCCAGCAACGGGATGCCGAGGAAGATGAGCACGGACTTCCCGATCTGCCACGGGGACACGGCGATCCCGGTTTGCGCCAGGCCCAGCCAGCCCGGCAGCACCGACAGATAGAACCAGCCCAGCGCGGCGAACATGACCACCTGGAACAACGAGTTCAAGGCCACCAGCACCGCGGCGGCCTCGCGATCCCCGCACGCCAGGTCGTTCCAGATGATGACCATGGCGATGCAGCGAGCCAACCCGACGATGATCAACCCCGTGCGGTAGGCGGGCAGATCCGCGAGCAACAGCCACGCCAACGTGAACATCACCGCCGGACCGATCAGCCAGTTGAGCACGAGTGAGGACACCATCAGCTTGCGGTCCGCGGTGACCTCGTCGAGCCGGTCGTAGCGGACTTTGGCCAGCACCGGATACATCATGACCAGCAGACCCACCGCGATCGGCAGCGAAATGCCTTGGACCTCAACGGCACCCAGCGCCGACCCGAGGCCGGGAATGAGTCGGCCCAGCAGCAGACCCGCGGCCATCGCAACGCCGATCCACAGCGGAAGGAACCGATCGAGCGTCGAAAGCCGGGTCCCCACCGCCTCCGGGGCGGACACCGACGCCGGGGTTGCGGTCACGGCCCACAGCCCGCCTTGGCCATCAGGGCTTGGTCTTCAACATGCAGGGCCGACGAAAGCTGCCGCAGCGCCGCGGGGATCGCCCAGTAGTACACCCAGGTGCCCCGCCGCTCGCAGTCCAACAGCCCGGCCGAGCGCAGCAGCTTGAGGTGATGAGAAATCGTCGGCTGAGAGACGTCGAAGGTCGCCGAGATCTCACACACGCACGCCTCACCGCCGGGGTGGCTGGCGATCAGGCTCAGCAGGCGCAGGCGCACCGGGTCGCCCAGCGCCTTGAACATCGCGGCCAACTCCGCCGCCTGCGACTCGCCCAGGGCGGCCACGCTCAGCGCCGGGCAACATTCCGGAGCGGACTGCTTCGACATTCTTCTATATAAGCATTCATCGAATCAGGGCGCAATGATCGAAGCGCCAAATTGGAGGTTGCGCGGGCTCGCAAGGTACGCCAACTTCGGTGCCCCCAGTCGGACTCGAACCGACACTGGGCGGATTTTAAGTCCGCTGCCTCTGCCGTTTGGGCTATGGGGGCCCGGCGGCGAATCTAGCGCGCCAAGCGCCGCTTGGGGGCGTCGGATCCGCCCAAAATCCGACAAAAATGCAAGGGTGCGGGCCGGCCGCCGTTGGCCTAGGATGCGCGCGCCGCGCGCCATTCGGGGCGTCGCGTGGGGATCTCAGATGACAGCGCTATGTCCCCCGGCAGGACCTTGTTAAAACTGCTCGCGTCGGCGTTAAAAAGCCGTAAACGGCAGTCACCCTAGCCTTTTCCGTCGGGACTGTGGAGTCGTGCCTGGTTAACCTTACGCCGACGCACAGGAGCCGTTACGCCAATGCACAGGTCGATCCCCCTTCTAGGGAGATCGGCATTTTCCCGAAGACGAGGAGCACCAGATGTCATTTCTGACAGCAATCCCTGAAGAGTTGCTAGCCGCAGCAGCGCAGCTGGAAGGAATAGGCAATTCGCTGACGGCGCAGAATGCGGGTGCTGCGGCACCGACGACGGCCATCGCTCCGGCGGCCGCCGACCAGGTGTCGGCCCTGCAGTCGGCGCTCTTCTCGAGCTACGGCACCATCTACCAGCAGATCGCCGCCGAGGCTCAGGCGATGCAGCAGCAGTTCGTGAGCACCCTCGGGCTGAGCTCAGGCACCTACACCTCGACCGAGGCCGCCAACGTGGCCGCTGCGACTCCCACCGACCTAGTCAACCAGCTCGCCACGCTGTTCGGCGGCCCGCTCGGAAGCACCAACGGCCTGCCGACGAGCCTGTCCAGCAACCTTGCCAACATGGGCAACATCGGTTTTGGCAACTACGCCTCCGCCGCCTCCGACCTGCTCGGCATGGCCGGCGGCGGTCTGCTACCGGCGGCCGCCAGCGACACCGGTGACGCCGCCGCGGCGGCCGGCGCCGCGGACGCCGCCACTGCCAGTGCGACGGCCCCCGCCGGGGGCGTGGGCGCAGTGGGCGCGATGCCGGTCGCGGGCATGGGCAGCGCGACCATGGTGGGCAAGTTGTCGACGCCGCCGAGCTGGGCCGGCAGTTTCGTGTCGGCCACCTCTCCCGCGACCGCGGTGCAGACCGTGGGCTGGACGGCCGCCGCGCCGCAGGCCGGCACCGGAACGATCGTGCCGGGCATGCCCGGGCTGGGCGCGGCCGCGCGCAACAGCGCCGGCTTCGGTGCGCCGCGCTACGGCGTCAAGCCGATCGTCATGCCGAAGATCAAGGCCGTCTAAGCAGCCACCGGTCGCAATAGTCCAAAACAGCGGAAATTCTTAAAGGAACGGATACGATAATGGTCCTAGATTTTGCAGCGCTCCCCCCGGAGATCAACTCCGGCCTGATGTACACCGGTGCGGGCTCGGGTCCGCTCATGGCGGCTTCGGCGGCCTGGAGCAACCTGGCCGCCGAACTGAGCACCACGGCGACCTCCTGGGAGTCGATCATCGGCACCCTGACCGGCGAGCAGTGGACGGGCGCGGGGTCTGCCGCGGCGGCGGCCGCCGCCCAGCCCTACGTGAGCTGGTTGACCACCACCGCCGCGGCGGCCGAGCAGGCGGGCGCCCAGGCTTCGGCTTCTGCGGCCGCCTACGAGGCGGCCTTCACCGCGACGGTGCCCCCGCCGGTGATCGCGGCGAACAGGGCGCAGCTGGCGGCGCTCGTCGCGACGAACTTCCTGGGCATCAACACGCCCGCGATCATGGCCACCGAGGCGCTGTACGCCGAGATGTGGGTCCAGGACGCGATCGCGATGTACACCTACTCGGCCGCGTCAGCGGCGAGCGGGGTCCTGCAGCCGTTGACGCCGGCGGCCGCGACCGCCAGCCCTGCCGCGGCGGGCATCCAAGGCAGCGCGGTTTCGGCGGCTTTCGCGAACGCGGCGGCCTCGCCTGCAGCGTCAGGCCTGGGCGGGATCATCTCCAACTTCCAGTCGTTGTTGAACGGCGGATACATCGGCCAAGGGGTTCAAGCCATCATCGATGCGCTCGGCTTGACGCCTTTGGAGACCAGCCTTGACGGCCTGGCTGGAACCCCGGCGCTGTTCAACGCCTTCAACGGCGCCGTCAACACGTCGGCGTGGTTCGTGATGAACGCCATCCCGACCGCGGTGTCGCTGGGCCACACCCTTGCCGCCGCGGCCCCGGCAGCGACGGCGAGCGACGTCGTGCCGCTGGCCGGTGGTGCGGCGATCGGCGAAGGGACCCTGGTCAACAGCGTCGGCGGTGGAATGTCGGCGGGCATGGCCGAAGCCTCCACGGTCGGGGGTCTGTCGGTCCCGGCCAGCTGGTCGTCGGCCGCCCCGGCGACGCTGGCATCGTCCACCGCTCCGCTCGAGGGTTCGGGCTGGACCGCTGCCGCCGACGAGCCGGTTGCGGCGATGCCCGGCATGCCCGGGATGGCCGGGGCCGCCAAGGCCGGTGCCTACGGCAGCGGTCCGCGGTACGGCTTCAAGCCGATCGTCATGCCCAAGCAGGTTGTCGTCTAACGCGGGAAATCGCGACGGAAAACAGGGCGTATCGCCCCGTTGGCTTCAATGCCGCGTAACAGCCAGTTACGACGGCCGACCAGTATCACAAGGCAAGAAATTCATCCAGAAGGAGAAAAGGCAACATGGCAACACGCTTTATGACTGACCCGCATGAGATGCGGGCGATGGCGGGCCGCTTTGAGGTCCACGCGCAGACCGTTGAGGACGAGGCTCGCAAGATGTGGGCGTCGTCGATGAACATCGCCGGTGCGGGCTGGAGTGGCCAGGCGCAGGCGACGTCCTACGACACGATGGGTCAGATGAATCAGGCGTTCCGCAACATCGTGAACATGCTGCACGGTGTGCGTGACGGGCTGATCCGCGACGCGAACAACTACGAGCAGCAAGAGCAGGCCTCTCAGCAAATCCTTGGCAGCTAGCCCCCACACTTCTATTTCAGGAGGAAAACATGACCATCAATTACCAGTTTGGCGATGTGGATGCCCATGGTGCGACGATTCGCGCCCAGGCCGCGTCGTTGGAGGCCGAGCACCAGGCCATCGTTCGCGATGTGCTGGCTGCTGGTGACTTCTGGGGTGGCGCCGGTTCGGTGGCCTGCCAGGAGTTCATCACCCAGTTGGGTCGTAACTTCCAGGTGATCTACGAGCAGGCCAACGC